>JAFANL010000015.1 GCA_019232735.1 Aquitalea sp.
TTCGAGACCAGGACGTTGATAGGTCGGGTGTGGAAGCGCTGTGAGGCGTTAAGCTAACCGATACTAATTGCTCGTGAGGCTTGATCCTATCATTTGAGTGGCTTGGGGTACCGAGCTGACGGATAGTGAATGTGCGACGCGATCAAAGACCCAATCTAATTAATTCAGTGTTCCAGACGAAGTCTGGAGTACAAAGCTTCTTCGAGTTTGTTGACAGTTTATGTCTGGTGGCCATAGCGAGGTGGTCCCACGCCTTCCCATCCCGAACAGGACCGTGAAACGCCTTAGCGCCGATGATAGTGTGGCATTCGCCATGTGAAAGTAGGACACTGCCAGACTCCCCCTTTGAAGCCCAGCTCAATCGAGCTGGGCTTTGTGCATTCTGCTCTTCTTCCGTGACCGTTCGAACAAAAGCCGCCCTAGAGGCGGCTTTGTTGTGTTTGCTTGCCAGCAGACATGAGAAACTATATTTACCTCATTGGCATTATTTATATGGCTGCGCAGGTGGAATCTTAGAGATTAGATTGCATGCCGGACGCTAGGTATCCGATTCAAGCTGGAATTTATATTCATTGTTTAAGTGAGTATGAATTTTATGAATGCTTAACAGGGCAATGCTTGCTTCATAGGGTGGCTGACTGCTATACAAATAGGGTATTTTGTCTTGCTGCCGGTTTTACTTTCCGGCTAGCCATCCGCCGGGAAAAATGTCATGTCCCTCATGCCCATGAAGCTGATGATTCTGGAAGACCAGGTCATTCTGCGTAAGCTGATATCTCGCCAGACCGGCTTTTTCAGCCGCCATCCCACCCAGATTGATGAGTTCAGCGATCCGGCAGAAGCGTTGCGTAGCGCTGCCGAGGCAAGCTATGACTTGATCATTACCGATATCGGCATGCCCGGCATGAGCGGTATCGACTTTATCAAGAATCTCAGTGCCATTGGTTGCCAGGCGTCCTTGCTGATCATTTCCGGTTACGACAAGCGTACTTTGCACACCATTGCGGATATGGCCCGGCGGCAGGGCATCCGGAGCGTGCATTTTCTGTGTAAGCCTTACAGCATTGATCAGTTCCTGCTGCGCCTGAATGAAGTGTTCTGTGATATCGAACAGAAGGTGAACCCGCGCGCGCTGGATCTGCAGCAGCTATGGCAGGACTGTATCAGCCAGCCCTTGGAGTTGGCATTCCAGCCTGTCTTCAGTGCGCCTGGCCGCCAACTATGCGGCATGCAGCTGGTGGCCATGCAACTGCCGGAGGGGCCGTTGTCACTGGATGCCGAACTGTATCGGCAGCTGGCCAGGAATCCGCAATTACCGGCATTGATTCTGGAAACGGTGATGGAGCGTCTGGCGGAATTGCTGAGCGAGTTGCCCTTGGCCTTGCGGCAAAACTGTCGCTTCAGTCTGTATCTGGATGCGACCTGTCTGGCGCAGGATAACTTGTTTGACCGTTATTACAATACGGTACGTCAAAATCAGCTCTCAGCTGATCAGATCGGCTTTTTGCTGGCAGATGGCCTGGATGCCAGTTGCTCACCGGTCTGCTATGAAAATATCGCCAAGTTGAAGTATTTTGGCTTTCCTTTGCTGGCTGATCAGCTGGGGGAGGGAGGGTTGACGGTAAGCAACCTGCTCAAGCTGCCGCTGGACGGCTTGCGTTTGTCGGTCAATACCTGGCGAAAACTGAATATGCAGCCGGCCGATATTGCTGCACTGCTGCAGTGTGCCGGTTTGACATCACAGCAGCTGACGCTGGCCGGGGTGGATACGGAAGAGGATCTGGGATTGCTGGCAGACCTGACCTCGCACGCGGTATGCGGAAATCATATTTCCGGGCAGGTACGCAGTAGCGAGCTATTATCTTATTTGCAGCAGCAAACTGGCGTTGAGATTGACTAGACCAGTGTGGTGGGCATGTCGTGGGGGTGTAAGGGGGAAATATGTTGAGTCAACTGGATAAAATAAAGATATTGCTCGTCGATGACCAGTCTCTGGTACGCACCTTGCTTAGCCAGGCGCTGCAGGCCATGGGGGTAAGGGCTGAGCATATCTCACAGGCGCCGGATGGCAGTACGGCCATGCGCACACTGGATATGCGGGTGTTTGATCTGGTGTTGTGCGATGTGGAAATGAAGCCGATGAATGGCCTGGATCTGCTGAAGGAGCTGCGTTGTGGCCACACCATGAACGCATCCAACCTGCCTTTCATCATCCTGTCAGGGCATGCCGATCGCAGTAATGTGACCGTAGCGGTCCAGCTACATGCAGATGGATTCCTGGTGAAGCCACCCAAGCCGATTGATGTGGAAAAGGCCATAAGCCAGGCTTTGCGTCGTACGCGTCCGGAGATTGATCCCTTCAGTTATTACAGTGTGGATACCGGGACCGATTACGACAAGAAGGTGTTTCGCCGTTTGTTCGAGCCGCGTCCCGAGGATTTACCCGAGCGGCCAAATGAAACCGTGACCGTGCTCAGTGCAAAGCCGGGTGCTGTGCTGGCTGAAGATTTGTGCAGCAAGAGCGGACACCTGCTGCTGCCGCGGGGTGCCAGCATTTCAGCCAATCAGCTCGCGGTGTTGCGCAACTATAGCGACCGTTATGGTGTGCATCAGCTGGTGGTTGAAAAGGTGGCCGACCCAGTGGCGGCTGATGACGTTGCTGCCGGCACGACTGGGCAGCCTGACTGAAGGCGGCTGGCGGGAGGGCGTAAATGGCCAATATCAGCAGCAAGGCAAGCCAGACTTTATCCATTGGCCGCGCCGTGATTGCCATTGTGGTATTGCTGGGCGTTTTCCAGATTGGCTGGGTGGCGCGGTTGCTATCGGCATCATGGGAGCACTACCAGCAGGCGGTGACGTTGGACGAGATCCATCAGGTCCAGACCAAGCTCTACACCGCTGCCGATCTGTTACGGCGTGAGGCCATCCTCAGCCGTGGTCTGCTGTCCCGGAATTATCCCCCTTACCCGCAGGAACGCAGCCAGCTGGAGTTGTTGCGTTCACAGGCCGATACCTGGATAGCCCAGGCACTGGCAGATGGCCAACGCGATGTCGTGAACGAGCAAAGAGCAAGGTTCGCCAATGTGGCTTTGCAACTGGAAAATTTTCGCTCATTACGACCGGAAATCAATATGCAGATCGGGCCCGCCTGGGGGCAGGATGAAACACTAGGCTATGCCGAAGAGCTTTCTTCGCGTCATCTGCAGGATGCCATCAATGATGTGCTGATTGGCATGAATGGCCAGATGAAGTGGAATGCGCCGCCTGGACTGTACATCATGATGGATATTGCCCAGTCCAGCTGGAATATCGGCCATACCCTGCGCACCACCGCATCCGCCCTGTTGTTGCGCAGCGAGCTGGACTCTCCTCTGAGTGAAACCGAGGAAGGAGACCTGCAGTCGCGACTGGATCTGAGCAATCTGATGCTGCAGCAGCTACGGGCGGATGCCGTGCATATTGAAGACCGCCCGCTGAATGACAGTCTGCGCAAGGTCTCCGACCTGGCCTTGCGTCTGCACATGCTCAACAAGCAACAGCGGCTGCTGTACGCACAACACCAGAGTACACGCAGCATGCTTTCCGACATGCAGCAACAAGTGGATGCGGTGCAGCGCGAAAGCTGGGCCTTGTTCCTGCATACCAACCGTTTGTGCGATGGGCAAATCCAGCAGGCGTTGCAGGAGTATCGCCGTGAGCTGATTCGCGACAGTTTGCTGGGTCTGGCCATCCTGGGGCTGGGGCTGATCCTGCTGTACAGCATGACCCGGCGGGTACTCAAGCCGCTGAATCATCTGCAAAGCATGCTGGATGCAGCCGGCGATGCCATCATGACTGTCGATCCGCATGGTCGTATCCTGTCGGCCAATGCCGGTGCGCAGCGGCTGTTCGGTAGTGGTGATCAGGCACTGGAAGACCTGCCCATCAGTCACCTGTTGCATCTGCCCGGTGAATTGGCCGATACGCTGCATGCAGTCAACGAGCTGGGTAGCCAGATCTTGCAGGGCGAAGGGATCAAGCTGAGTGGAGAGTTGTTTTTTGCCGGTATCACACTGAGTACCTTCAGCACCTCGGACACCGGCAAGGTGTTCATGCTCATTGTGCGGGACGAACATCAACGTCGGATTGCCGAGAGTTCGCTCGAGCACAATCTGAGCATGTTGTCGGCTATTTCCCATGTAGAAAACCTGATGTTGAGCCGTTGGCCGCGCAAAGAAGTGCTGGACCGCCTGTTGCAGGAGTTCATCCGCTTCAGCTGTGCCGAGCAGGGTTTCATGCTGGTGCTGGCCGAATTTCCGGATAACCGTTTCGAGATCCACCTGCAGGCTGGCAACTGGCCGGAGTTCCTGCCGTCGCTGGAGGAGGTCGCTGGCAAGGACGAGCCACTGACCTGGCTACTGCAACGGCTGGCGGAAACACCCCCCTGGATCAGCCTGCCGGTATCGGTGGATGACGACATCTCGGCGCTGATCTGTCTGCTGCAGCCCGACCTGGTCATGCTGGGCAAGGGGATACAACCGCTGATTGGTGCCTATGCCAATATTCTCGGCTTTTTCGATGAAGAAGACCGGCGCAAACTGTCCGAATCCCAACTGCGTTCCGTGTTGCAGGAAGAAGAGGCCATCTACTCGGCGTCGCCAGTGGGCTTGTTGCGGCTGAACGAACAAATGCAGATCGTGCGCGCCAATCGCATGGCGGAAGATATTTTCAGCACCGGCGACAGCCGCCTGCCCGGCATGCATCTGATGGAGCTGCTGGCGGCGGATGAAGGCTGGTTCGATCTGACCAGTCAGCTCAATGACATGGTGCAATACCAAAGCAAGCTGCGTTGCGAGCTGGAGTGCCTGAATGCCACCGGGCAGCCGATCTGGGTCTTGTTTGAAGGCATGCTGCTGTTCCCTGATCGGCCGCGCGAAGGCACTATTCTGGCTTGCCTGGACATTACCGAAAGCAAGCTGGCGGAGTTTGAGTTGCGCATGGCACGTGATCAGGCCAATGCCGCCAACCGTGCCAAGAGCTCTTTCCTGGCCACCATGAGCCACGAAATCCGCACTCCGATGAATGGTGTGCTGGGCATGCTGGAGTTGCTGGGAATGACACGGCTGGACCCGGAGCAGAAAGACAGTGTCGATACCATCCAGGAATCGGCCCGGACGCTGCTGCGCCTGATTGATGACATTCTGGACTTTTCCAAGATCGAAGCCGACAAGCTGGAGGTGGTGCAAACGCCAACGGCGGTCAAGCCTTTGCTGGAGCAGGTACGTACCCTGTATGCCGAAACGGCTTCCGCCAAGGGGCTGCAGCTGGTGCTGGAGGTCGATGAGGGGTTGGCACCGGTATTGCTGCTGGACCCGCTGCGCTTGCGGCAGATTCTGCAGAATTTCGTCAGCAATGCGGTCAAGTTCACCGCCAATGGCGGTATTACGCTGCGGGTAGCGGTGCTGGAGCAGGAGTTTGCTGCCCAGACCCTGCGCTTTGACATTATCGATACCGGCATTGGTATTGCACCGGAAAGCCTGGCCCGTCTGTTCGAACCCTTTACCCAGGCGGAGTCCGATACCAGCCGCCGTTTTGGCGGTACCGGGCTCGGGTTGGCCATCTGCCGTCGCCTGGCGGGCCTGATGGGAGGACATGTCGAGCTGGAAAGCCAGCCAGGAGTCGGTACGCGCGCCTCCTTGCTACTGGTCGCCAATATTGTGGATGAACCGGATGAGTCGCTGACAGAGACATCGACTGCGAATGCCAGCAATCCTGCGGCGATGTTGGCGGTGCAGCCGCAGGGGCGCCATCTTCCCATCCTATTTGCCGAGGATAACCCTACCAATCGCAAACTCACGCTCAAACAGCTGGAGAAACTGGGCTATACCGCGGAATGTGCGGAAGATGGCGCGCAAGCTTATGCCATGTATCAGGGTGGGAAGTACAGCCTGCTGCTGACCGATTGCCATATGCCGGTTACCGATGGCTATGAACTGGCACGGCTGATCCGTGCTTACGAAGCCCAGCACCCGGAACGTGGCCACCTGCCCATCATCGCCTGTACCGCCAATGCCGGGCAGGAAGAGTTGAACAAGACCAGTGCCGCGGGAATGGATGACTTCCTGACCAAGCCACTGGCCATCCAGGTTTTGTCCACCATGCTGGAAAAATGGCTGAATACACCGCAGGAGAATGCAATGTCCGATACCCCCGAGCAGGCCGCCCCTGCCAGCAGCTGTCCGGTAGATCGTTCCGTGCTGGAGGTTTATAGCGATGGGGAGCTGGCCGTCGAGCTGGAAATTCTGCACGACTTCGAACTGGCCAACCGAGATGACATGGCCGCCTTGCGCCAGGCAGCCCAGGCGGTGGATGCGACCCAGCTGGCCTGGGCGGCACACCGCATCAAGGGGGCCAGCCGCATGGTGGGAGCCAACCCGATGGGGGATGCTGCAGAAGTCATCGAGAAAGCTGCCAAGGCCGGGCAGGGCGAGCAGGCCGCGGCACAGCTGGCACTGCTGGAGGCGGCGCTGGCCGACTTTGAACACTGGTTGCAGCAACAGGATACCGCCAGCGTGTGAGGACAGGCTGGCGCGACGGCGTCATCAGCGTCCCAGGCTGATGGCTTCTGTACGTTCCAGGATGGCGATCAGCCAGTCGCGGAAGGCGCGGATTTTCGGTTGCTGCGCCATTTCATGCGAATACATCAGGTAATAGGCCCACTCGGTTTCCAGTACGGTATCGAAGGGGATGACCAGCTTGCCGCGCTGCAGGTCGTCATTCACCATCGAGACCTGGGCCAGGGTGACGCCCATGCCGGCTGCTGCGGCATGCAGGGCATACTCCAGCGCATCAAAGGTCACACCGCTTTCCGAGTTGATATTGCTGACCCCGGCCAGTTTCAGCCAGCGGTCCCACACATCCTGATCCCGCCAGGGGTGCAGCAGGGTGTGATATTGCAGGTCCTGCGGGGTGCGCAGCGGATGGCTGCCTTCCAGCAAGGACGGCGCGCATACCGGCACCAGTTTTTCCCGGCAGATACATTCGATGCGCATGTCGGCGTACACCTCCGGGCGCGGCATGCCGATAATGGCCAGATCGTATTCAGCCCGGTTGAAGGGCTTGTCGTGGATCAGCTGGGTAATCAGGTGCAGGGTGTATTCCGGATAGCGGGTCTGGAAATCCGGCAGATTGGGCAACACCCAGCGCATGGCCGGGGTGGGGGGGATGCGTACCCGCAGGCCACTTTGGCGTAGCCGCAGCATTTCGCTGGCCTCATGCAGCAGCTGGAAGGCATCACGGGCCGGCTTCACCAGCGCCTCGCCCTCGGCGGTGAGGGCCAGTCCTCGTGCCTGACGAATAAACAGGGTTGTGCCGTAAAACTCCTCCAGCGTCTGCACATGGCGGCTGACCGCCCCCTGGGTCAGATGCAAGGCCGCAGCGGCGCGGGTGAAGGACAGGTGTTCCGCCGCAGCAACGAAGACGCGCAGCGCATTAAGAGGTGGCAGTTTCATCGGATTCATGTGGTTTATTCATGGCTGGCATGATTATAACTGCTTTGCCACTGCGGAAGGGGCTGGGTATCCTTACGCCTAGATCATTGATTATCAATGCCATGCATGACTTGCCCCTGCCGGGGCATTTTATTTCGCCCGGCGGTAATTTTCGGCTTTAAATTGCAAGCAATGTCATGGGTGCATGGATAATCTGCTGGCGGGGTGCACTCTTGTCTCTGTCGGCTCTCTGGTGACTGCCCCTGTTGCAGCGCCATCCAGCGCTTTCCACCCATCTCCAGCGTGGGAACGGCCGGGTCCTGCCTCTGTGACCCGGCCGTTTTTTTATCTCGATCAGACAAAGAAAAAGGCCACGATCGTGGCCCCATACTGGCTAGGTAAGCGCCGCAGCGCTGGCCTGCCATGCTGAATGGCAGTGGGCTTATTCGCCCAGTGCCGCCAGCAGTTCGGTCTGTTGTTCGGCAATCAGGGCGTCGGTCAACTCGACCAGATCTCCATCCATCACATAATCCAGCTTGTACAGCGTCAGATTGATGCGGTGGTCGGTAATGCGACCCTGTGGATAGTTATAGGTGCGAATCCGCTCGGAGCGGTCGCCGGAGCCAATCAGGCTCTTGCGCTCGGCCGCTTCCTTCTGCTGCTGTTCGCGACGCTGGATGTCATTGATACGCGCCGCCAGCACCTGCATCGCGCTGGCCTTGTTGGCATGCTGCGAGCGGCCATCCTGACATTCCGCCACAATGCCGGTGGGCAAGTGGGTGATGCGCACGGCGGAGTCGGTCTTGTTGATGTGCTGCCCGCCGGCACCACTGGCGCGGAAGGTGTCGATGCGCAGATCGGCCGGGTTCAGCACCACGTCCACCAGTTCGTCCGCTTCGGCCATCACCGCCACCGTGCAGGCGGAGGTGTGGATGCGGCCCTGGGTTTCGGTGGCCGGTACACGCTGCACGCGGTGGCCGCCGGATTCGAACTTCAGCTTGGAGTAGGCACCGAAACCGATGATGCGGACGATGGCTTCCTTGTAGCCACCCAGGTCCGATTCGCTGGCGGAGACAATCTCCACCTGCCAGCGGTTGCGTTCGGCAAAGCGGGTGTACATGCGCAGCAGGTCGGCGGCGAACAGCGCGGCCTCGTCGCCACCGGTACCGGCGCGGATTTCCAGGAAGATGTTCTTTTCGTCGTTGGGGTCCTTGGGCAGCAGCAGCTTTTGCAGCTCCACCTCCAGGGTGGCCATTTTTTCCCGGCCTTCATCGATTTCCAGCTGGGCGAATTCCTTCATGTCCGGATCGGACAGCATGTCGCCGGCGGTGGCGATATCGGTTTCGCACTGCTGGTATTGCTGGAAGGTTTCCACCACCGGGGTGAGTTCGGCGTGTTCGCGGGTCAGCTTGCGGAACTGATCCATATCGGCAGTGGCCGATTCGCTGGCCAGGAGGTGGGTGACCTCTTCCAGGCGATCAGCCAACTGCGACAGTTTTGTCGCAATCGACGGTTTCATTACGACTCCGGGTGTAAGCGGTAAAGGCGGGCGATGGCCTCGACCATGGCCGCGTGCTCCGCGCCGCTACCCGAAGACAGGGCCTGGGTGGGCGGGTGCATCAGTTTGTTGGTGAGTTGCTGTGACAGGCTTTCCAGCACCTTTTCCGGCTCTGCGCCCTTGGCCAGCTGCTTGAGCGCAGCTTCCAGCGCATGGCGGCGGGTGCGGTCGGCTTCATCGCGCAGGGCGCGGATCAAGGGCACGGTTTCGCGTTTTTTCAGCCAGTCGTTGAATTCGACCACGCGGGCCTGAATGATGGATTCCGCTTCCTCGGCGGCGTTCTGGCGCGCTTCCTTGCCGACTTCCACGATGCTGGCGATATCGTCCACCGTGTACAGGTAGACATCGTCCAGCTGGCCTACTTCCAGCTCGATATCGCGCGGTACGGCCAGGTCCAGCATGAAGATGGGACGATGGCGGCGCGCCTTGATGGCACGTTCCACCATGCCCTTGCCGACGATGGGCAACTGGCTGGCGGTGGAGGTGACCACCACGTCGTAACGGTGCAGCACATCGGGCAGCTCGGACAGGGTGATGGCATTGCCACCAAATTGCTCGGCCAGCTTCTGGCCACGCTCCAGCGTGCGGTTGGCAATGGTGATACAGGACGGCTCACGGGCGGCAAAGTGGGTGGCCACCAGTTCGATCATCTCGCCAGCCCCGATGAACAGGATGTTCAGTTCGCCAATGGTGGGGAAAATCTGCTCCGCCAGCTTCACTGCCGCCGCCGACATGGATACCGAGCTGGCACCCACCGCCGTGCTGCTGCGCACTTCCTTGGCCACGGCAAAGGTGCGCTGGAACAGGCCATTGAGCAGAGAGCCCAGGGTGCCGACGTTTTCCGCTGCCCGCACCGCGTCTTTCAGCTGGCCCAGGATCTGGGTCTCCCCCAGCACCATGGAATCCAGGCCGGAGGCCACGCGGAAGGCGTGCCGGGCGGCGCTGCTGGCATCCAGCTGGTACAGATAGGGGCGCATCTCCTCGACCGGCAGGCCGTGGAAACGGGACAGCCACTGTAATGCCAGCTCGGGATCATTGCTGTTGCAATAGATTTCCGTGCGATTACAGGTGGAAACGATGGCCGCTTCCCGCGCCGCATGCGAACCCACCAGGCTTTCCAGCGCGTTGGGCAATACCTCGGCCGGGAAGGCTAGCTTCTCGCGAACCGACAGCGGGGCGGTGTGGTGATTCAGACCAAAGGCAACCAGATGCATGAGCGGAAAGGCCGCAGAGGAAATGCAGTATTCTAGCCTAAGTTGGGGCCAACGTCCCCAACTACAGGGTCTTTGTGCAAGTTGCTGTTTTTTGGAGGCTATTGCCTGCCCTGTCGCCGACCTTCCCCCCTGATCGGTGCTGCCGGGGCGTTCCGGCGGGAGAGCGCAAGCAGACTGAGGCTATGCCAGTGCCCGGCGGCTGCCGTAACATGGCGGCTGATCGAATCAGGAGAACCGCATGTCGCTGAATCTTGCCGATATCCGCCAGGATTATTCGAAGAAGGAATTGTCCCCGGACGATTGCCTGCCGGATGCCGTCGCCCAGTTTGAACTGTGGCTGAACGAGGCCATGACGGCGCAGGTCCATGAACCGACGGCGATGAATGTGGCCACGGTGGGCGAGGATGGCCGCCCCACGGCCCGTATCGTGCTGCTCAAGGGGGTGGAAAACGGCCAACTGGTGTTCTACAGCAACTATCTCAGCCGCAAAGGCAAACAGCTGGCGGCCAACCCCTTTGTGTCGATTACCTTCTTCTGGCCGGAGCTGGAGCGCCAGGTGCGGATCGAAGGACGGGTGGAGCAGGTGGCCCCCGAAGTATCTGATGCCTATTTTGCCAGCCGTCCCTATACCAGCCGCCTGGGCGCCTGGGCCAGCGAACAGAGCACGGAAATCAGCTCCAAGAATGTGCTGGTCAGCCGTGCTGCTCTGTTTGGCGTCAAGCACCCGCTGCATGTACCGCGCCCGCCGCATTGGGGCGGCTATGCGGTGATCCCCGACCGCATCGAATTCTGGCAGGGCCGCCCCAGCCGCCTGCACGACCGCGTGGTCTATCTGCTACAGGCTGATGCCGGTTGGCAACGAATAAGGCTGGCCCCCTGACACCCTGCTCTGGCCCGCTCAGTCTGGCTGTCCGCGCGGCGCCTGCAATTGATGCGCGGCCAGCAAATCCTGCATGAAGGCACTGACGACCTCTCCCTGACGGGCGGTCTGCCGGCTCACCATGTGAAACGTGGGGTGGTAGCAAAAGAGTGCCGGATTGAGGGCGCGCAGCAGGCCTTGCTCCACCATCGGGCGCGCGAAGTGTTCCGGCAGAAAGCCCAGATGGTGGCCGGACAGGATCAATACCGCCATGGCTTCCATATTGTCGGCCCGTGCCGTCACCCGCCAGTTTTCCACCGGCAATGGAATATCAGGCAAGCGGTAGCTGCGCCAGGCCCAGTCCTGACTGGCCACGCCGGCCAGCTCCACCGTGCCGGCTTGCCGGAACAGCGGGTGATCCTGGCCGCAATAGGCCAGCTGGTGTTCGGTGAACAGCGGCAGGTATTACAGGCTGGGTGCACGATGCCAGAAATAGCCGATGCCCAGATGCAGGCCACCATTGATCAACTCCTCTTCCAGCGAACCTGGCGGCAGCATGGACAGGATCAGCTCGACCGACTCCTCGCGCTGGCGAAAGCGCCGTATGGTTTCCGACAGCCGTGCATGCGCCCGCATGGTGGTATGTCCAACCACGCCGATTCGCAACTGACCGACCAGCTTGCGTTCCAGTTGGCGCGCTTCGACACAAAACGTTTCGGCGGCATCCAGCAGCTGGCGGCTGGCCTGCAGGAGCAGGCTGCCCTTGGCGGTGAGGGCAAAGCCGGAGCGCCCGCGCTCGCATACCCGATAGCCCAGCCGGGTTTCCAGTGCGGCCAGCTGATTGCTGATGGTGGACTGGCTGACATTCAGCGTGGTCTGGGCGGCGGAGACACCGCCGGCATCGACGACGGCACGAAATACCCGGATCAGGCGCAAATCAAGGCTGGACAGGGTATTGAGCATGCAGGGCTTTCTGGTGACGGGGTGGGCGGCGGACTGTCATTAACACATTCAGAAACATCAATGTAAACAGTGGAATACGGTGATTTTTCCCAAGTTGCCGCCTGAATAGACTGAGCCTTCTTTTAACCTCAGTTTCAGGAGTCCGCATGTCAATCGCTGAACGCCATCAGCCGCTGGGGGGCAATGCCATGCCACGCTTTGGCGGCATCGCCACCATGATGCGCCTGCCCAAGGTCGAGAGCGCAGCCGGGCTGGATGCCGTGTTTGTCGGCCTGCCACTGGATATCGGCACCTCCAACCGTAGCGGCACCCGTTTTGGCCCGCGTGAAATCCGCAACGAATCGGTGCTGCTGCGTCCCTACAATATGGGCACGGGAGCCGCCCCTTTCGACACCCTGCACGTCGCCGATCTTGGCGATATCGCCACCAATCCCTACAACCTGCTGGACAGCGTGGCCCGTATCGAGGCCGGCTATCGTGCGCTGCTGCAGCACGAGGTGATTCCACTGGGCCTGGGTGGTGACCACACCGTCACCTTGCCCATTCTGCGCGCCATGGCGGCCAAACATGGTCCGGTGGGGCTGATCCATGTCGATGCCCATGCCGACATCAACGACGAAATGTTTGGCGAAAAGATCGCCCACGGCACCACTTTCCGCCGTGCCCAGGAAGAAGGCTTGCTGGCCGCGGGGCGCGTGGTGCAGATCGGCCTGCGCGGCAGCGGCTATGCCGCCGAGGATTTTGACTGGGCAAGGCGGCAGGGTTTTCGCGTGGTCCCGGCCGAGGACTGCTGGAACCGCTCGCTACTGCCGCTGATGCAGGAAGTCCGCCAGCAACTGGGCGATGGCCCGGTCTACCTCAGCTTCGACATCGACGGCATCGACCCGGCATTTGCCCCTGGCACCGGTACGCCGGAAGTGGCTGGCCTCACCTCGGTACAGGCACTGGAAATCGTGCGTGGTTGCCGGGGTTTGAACCTGGTGGGCTGTGATCTGGTGGAAGTCTCGCCACCGTATGACACCAGTGGCAATACCGCCTTGCTGGGAGCCAACCTGCTGTTTGAAATGCTGTGCGTGCTGCCGGGTGTGCTGA
>JAFANL010000056.1 GCA_019232735.1 Aquitalea sp.
TGTTTATGCCAGTGTTTTTGCGACTTTCCTGCCGCCCACACCATCATTCGGTTTCAACTGCACCCTCGTCGCCCTCGTCTTCCTGATCGAAACTGGCTGGTATTCCATCGTCGCAGTATTACTCTCGTCAGCCACCCCCAGAAGGCAATACCTGCGCCATAAAGCCTGGCTGGATCGTTTGGCGGGCGGGGTGATGATGGCCTTGGGACTGAAACTGGCGGCATCGGCAAGCCACTGAATGAGTCAGTTCAAAGGCCAGGTCAGCAACACAACATCACCAATCACCGAGCTGCCGCCATGCCCATCAATCCATCTGCCGAACTATCCATCCGCTCCATCCGGCCGGATGACTATCCGGGCTGGCGCCCGTTATGGGATGCATACAATGCCTTTTACGGTCGCTACGGCGAAACCGCTCTTGACGAGCACATCACCCTCACAACCTGGGCGCGCTTCTTGCAAGACAGCGAACCTGTGCATGCCCTGATTGCCGAAAGCCAGGGACAGATTGTTGGTATCGTCCACTATGTTTTCCACCGTAGTACAACCCGCCTGGCCGATGTCTGCTATTTGCAGGATCTTTATACAATCGCGTCACAACGCGGCAAAGGCATTGGCAGACAACTGATTGAATCCGTCTATGCCATAGCCAGCGAGTCTGCTTGCCGCCGCGTTTACTGGCAGACACATGAATCCAATGCCGCGGGCAGACTGCTTTACGACAAGCTTGCACAAAACAAGGGATTTATCGTGTACAGCCATGAATCCTGACGCCAGCACCACCATACGGGGGGAGCCGAACCCCATGGCCGCCCGCCTCACCCGGTCCTGCCTGAACAAGTAGCTGGCTGCACCGCAGCCAATCGCCTATTCCGGCATAAGAACAGGTCTGGGACAGAACATGGCAGGCTGGAGACAGGGCAACATCTTTGCCACCTATCGGTCACAAAAAAACAGAGGCCACCCTGGCCTCTGTTTATCTGTCAGGCCAGGCCGTATCAGAGCGTGCCGCTGTAGGCTTCCTCGCCATGCAGGGTCTGGTCCAGACCGGCTTCCTGCGTTTGCTCGTCGATCAGGACCGGCGTCATCTTGTTGATCAGCCACAGCATGCCGTAGGTGAAACCGAAGGCCCACAGGCCGGAAACCACGGCGGCAACAATCTGTTTCCACAGAAACGCCGGATTGCCCATCAGCAAGCCGTCCACACCGGCCGGGTTCCAGGCCTTGCTGGCGAAAACCCCCAGCAGCAGCGTGCCCAGCAAGCCACCTACGCCATGTACGCCCCAGACATCCAGCGCATCATCCCAGCCCAGACGGTTTTTCAGCTGTACCGCGTGATAGCAGACCACGGCGGCAATGACGCCGATGACGGCAGCCGTGCCCAGCGACACATAACCCGCCGCTGGCGTGATGGTGGCCAGGCCGGCAACGGCACCGGTCAGCAAACCGATGAACTTGGGTTGACGGGCGTGCGACCATTCCAGGAAGAACCAGGCCGTACCGGCAAACGATGCGGCGACGTCGGTATTGAGAAATGCCGAAGCGGTGATGTAGTCCACCCGCAGTTCGGAACCGGCGTTGAAGCCATACCAGCCAAACCACAGCAAACCCGTGCCCAGTGCGATCAAGGGCACATTGTGCGGCTTGTTTTCCACCACCGAGCGGCGACCCACGTACAGCACGGAAGCCAGCGCGGCGAAACCGGCGGTATTGTGCACCACGATGCCACCGGCAAAATCCAGCACCCCCCATTTGGCCAGCAGACCGTCAGGGCTCCAGATCATATGGACAAAGGGAAAATAGACAAACACCAGCCAGCCGGTCAGGAACAGGAAATACGCTTTCACCGTGACCCGATTGGCAAAGGCACCAGTAATCAATGCCGGGGTGATGATGGCAAACATCATCTGGTAAGCCACGTGCACGATCAGCGGAATACCGGCGTCATTGCCGGTATACATGGTGTTCAGGGTCACACCGTGCATGAAGGCGTAGTAAGTGGGGTCGCCGACAATGCCATGCCAGCTAGGCCCGAAACACATGGAATAACCAAAGGCAAACCACAGTACCGTGGTCCAGCCCAGGGACATGAAGCTCTGGGCCATGATGGTCAGCACATTCTTGCGGCCCACCAGGCCTCCGTAGAAGAAAGCCAGACCGGGTGTCATCAACATGACCAGGCTGGCACATAACAGCATGAAGCCGGTATTGCCGACATTAAGCGGCATGAGAGGAGCAGTCATCGAACACATCCTTATCCATAAATAATTATTTACTAATATTTGTGGCTGGAATGCTGCGCTTTGCCGCGACAAGCTCCTTTGTTCCAGATCAAGTGAATGCACCACGCCCGGCAGCAGCGTCGCAATCACACTCAAACCACACGCATTCCGTGACCTGCACACATTCCGACGGCAGACCACGGGGCCATGGCACACTGCGGCCCCGCTCCGCCCGGTGGATCAGGCCGACTGCCCCAACAGCATCAAGTCCACCAGCACGCCGGCAGGCAAGGCATCCTGCAACATGCGCAGACTGAGCCAGGCCAGAACACAGCCGGTCAGCACACGCTGGACCAGCATGAAACGGCGGCGCTTTGCCATGAAGCTGGACAATCCGCCGGCAAACAGCGCCACCATGCCATTCGAAGTGGCAAATGCCATGATCAGCATGGCGCCCAGGCTCAAGGTCTGCCCCAGCACGTTGCCAGCCTGATAGTCGATAAAACGCGGAATGAGCGAGAAAAAGATCATCATCAATTTGGGATTGAGCAAGCTGGTGGCCGCCCCCATCATCAGTAGCCGCCCCGGCGCTTCGGTGGCACGGTGCTGGACGGCGAAAGGCGAAACGCCACCCGGCTTCAGTGATTGCCAGGCCAGATAGGCCAGATAGAGCGCCCCGGCCGCAGCCAGCATGGCCATGGCGTGGGGAATGCGCAGCACGATGGCCGTGATGCCAAATGCCGCCCCGAACATATAGAACAGATAACCAACCATCACCCCGGCCAGCGAGGTCAGACCGGCGCGCCGTCCCTGAGCGATGGAGCGCGACAGCACATACATCATGTTCGGCCCCGGCGTTACGGCCAGCATCATGCCGATGGCCAGAAATTCATTCATTGATACTGCATTGCCCACAACCCCACTCCCACCTTGTCGTGATGAATGAGCGTCAGTATCTTCCTGCTGCTTTCTCAAGTTAAGTGAATTAAACTCAGCCAACTATTCAGAATTACTGATCAAATGAGAAAACTAGACCTGGATGTGATCGAGATGGTGGTGGCCGTGGCCGAAGCCAAATCCTTTGTGCGGGGAGCCGCGGTCGTCAATCGCTCCCCTTCTGCCGTCAGCATGCAGGTCAAGGCGCTGGAAGAGGCCATGGGCAAGCCACTGTTCCGGCGCAATACCCGTCATGTCGAGGTCACGGCAGAGGGCATGGCCTTGCTGGACTACGGGCGCAGAATGCTGGCCTTGCGGCAGGAAGCCTGGGCCGCCATCGTGCGCCCGGAAGTCACCGGCCGCATTGTCCTGGGGGTGCCGGATGACTATGCCCCATCCTTGCTGCCGACCGTACTGCGCAAGTTCTCGCTGACGCATCCGCGCGTGGAAATCCATGTCATCGGCCGTCCCAGCAGCGAGCTGATTCCCTTGCTGAAGGATTGCACGCTGGATCTGGCATGCATTACCCGCACCCGGCAGGTCACGGGCGAACACATTCGCTTCGAACCCATCGTGTGGGCCGGTTCACGCAGCCGCCCCGTCTGGGAGGAGCGCCCGCTGCCCATTGCCGTATTCGAGCATGGCAGCGTCGCCCGCGGTCTGGCCATTGCCGCGTTGCAACAGCACGGCATTCCGTTTCGCACCTCGTATGAAAGCCCCAGCCTGACCGGGCTGGCCAGCATGGTAGAGGCCGGACTGGCCATCGCCCCCCTGGCCAAATGCGGGCTGCCGGACAGGCTGGTGCAGCTCTCTGCAGAACAGGGATTGCCGGAGATCGGCAGTGTTGAAATTGTCCTGGCCCGCAGTGCGCGCTCGCAGCGCCCACCCTGTGATTTTCTGGCCGAACAGATACTGACGGAACTATAAACACCACGCCCCCTGCCCAGGCCCAAAACCGGCGGGCCGGACCGGCGGGCAGACCGCGCGAGCGCCCTCAGCCGCTGGAGCTTGGGGTTGGCAGGGCATCCAGTAAGTCCCGCAAGGCGGCTCCGGCCTCGCCATGCCATACCAGGTGGGTCCAGTTGTGACTGAGTTTCTCTGGCAGCGGGTGTTTTTGCACGGTGTGTCCCGGCACGGCATGTGCCAGCACGCTTTCCGGGACCAGCGCCACCCCGGTACCGGCGGCCACGCAGGCTACCATGGCATGGTAGGAAGCCAGGTCCAGGAAACGTTCCGGGCTGAGTCCCTGCCCGGAAAACCAGTCCACCAGTACACGCCGGTATGCGCAGCCATGCGGGAAAGCCACTACGGTTTTACCGGCCAGCTGGGCCGCACTGTTGATGGCAGCAGAACCCAAGGCGGTGATCAGCACCAGCGTTTCGTGAAAGGCGACGGTGGAGGACAGGCTGCCCTGTGCAAAGGGCTCGGAGACAAATGCCGCATCGATCTGGTGCAGCTCGAGCATGCGCAGCAAGGCCGCCGTGGTGCCGGTCTGCAATTCCACATGCGTAGCAGGATGATCCGCATGATATTGCGACAGGATGGCCGGCAGCCGTACGCTGGCCGCGCTTTCCAGTGCGCCCAGCCGCAGACGGTCCAGCACCCGCCCATGACACAGCGCCTGCTCAGCTTCATCGGCCATCTGCAGCAAGCGTTCAGCATGCCGTAGCAAGACAATGCCAGCATCGGTCAAGACAATATTTCGGCCCTGGCGACGAAACAGTGCTTTCCCCAGCCTCTCCTCAAACTGCTTGATGCGTGTGGTCACATTGGATGGAACACGGTTGAGCAGTGCCGCGGCGCGCAGAATGCCACCCTCGCGGGCCACGGTGCGGAAGATATGCAGGTCATCCAGATTCATGATTCTCATCTGGTGAATTATTACTACAAATAATTCACTATTCAATCAGTTTGGCGCGGGTTCTAATTTCCACATGAATAACACCCGCCCCTCACTCTCGACATCCACCATTGTGCTGCTTGGCCTGGTGGCGTTGGCCATCGCCATGGGAATCGGCCGCTTTGCCTTCACGCCACTCATGCCACTGATGGTACGGGATGGACGCCTCGATGCGGCCACCGCCACCGAATGGGCAGTGGCCAATTACATGGGCTATCTGCTCGGCGCCTTGAGCGCATCCTGCTTCAAGGCCAGACCGGAGCGCGGCCTTGGCATCGGCATGCTGGGGGTGATGCTCACCACCTTAGCCATGGCCCTGCTGGATGCATCCATGCCGCTGAGCGGAGCCATGCTGCGCGCTGCCGCGGGAGCATGCAGCGCCTGGGTGCTGGTGTGTACCAGTAGCTGGTGCCTGCCGGAATTGGCACGGCGCCGTGCCGCCACTGCCGGTAGCTGGGTGTATAGCGGGGTTGGCCTGGGCATTGCAGCCACCGGCATCATCAGCTGGATAGGGGGCGCCCAATCCGCTCAGGCACTCTGGCTGGAGCTTGGCGGCATGGCCAGCATCGGCACCCTCTGGATCTGGCGAACCCTGTCGGCCTCGCCTGCTTCCGCGGCTCTGCCGCAAAGCCCTGCAGACAAGGCCAATCATGGCTCCGGATCAGGCCATGCCGGGCTGGTGTTTTGTTATGGCGTTTTCGGGTTTGGCTATATTGTTCCTGCCACCTACTTGCCAAGCATGGCAAGGCAGCTGGTTCCCGATCCGCGGGTATTCGGCCTGGTCTGGCCAGTGTTTGGCATGGCGGCGGCGCTGGGGGTTGCGCTCTCCTCACGCTGGCTGAGCCACTACCCGCGCCGGCTGCTGTGGTCCTGGGCACAAGGGCTCATGGCCTTGGGCACCTTGCTGCCGCTGCTGCAACCCTCGCTATGGACACTGACTCTCTCCGCCGTGCTGGTGGGAGCCACCTTCATGGTCGTCACCATGGCCGGGCTGCAGCTGGCACGAGAATACATGCCGCATCAGCCCGCCCCCTTGCTGATACGCATGACAAGCAGCTTTGCCCTGGGCCAGATTAGCGGCCCGCTGCTGGTGCGGCTCATCGGCGACCAGGTGATGGCCGGCTGGCAGGCACTTGACTGGGCCAATGCGCTGGCCACCACGCTGCTGGTAGCGACATCAATCTGGCTCTGGCGCGGAAGCAAGGACAATCAAGCCGCGCTCTCAGGCAGCAAATGAACCCGGCAATACGCAAGCACCGTCTTCATCCCGCCTCATACTGGCTCAGTCACTCGCTTGCAAGTGGCGACCACCTCTCAGCGCAATTAACAAGTAGCTGCTCAACGCAGCAAAAAGCCCTGCCCAATGACATCATCCGCCTCCAGCGACCAGCTGGCTTTGCCGCTGTAGTAAGCCTGTCCGGCCACGTTGACGATGATTGCATCATGGCCGGGCAATGGTGCCGGACCGACCACCTTGCCGGTAAACACGGCCCCGGTGAGGCTTTCAAAGCCACATGCTTCGCCCGGCACCACCAGACCTTTGGCATGGCGGATTGCCATGCGTGCCGTCACGCCCGAACCGGTTGGGCTGCGATCCACTTCGGCATCAGCAAATACACAGACATTACGGCTGATACCCGCGGCCGAGGTATTGCGGCCATCGGTCAGAATGCTGCCATATAGAAAGCCCAGATCGTCGGCAAGGGGGTGGCGGACGGCAATGGTATTGCGCACGGCTTCGGTCAGGGCAGAGGCCGCATCCACCAGATCGCGCAGGCGGCCATCCAGCGACACCCCCAGTCTGGCGGCATCAACCACCGCGTAAAATGCACCGCCGTAGCCGACATCGACAGTGACTTCACCAATATCCGGCACGATCACCGGCAAATCCAGTGCAAAAGCAAAGGCTGGCACGCTGTGGAACTGCACGGCGCCGGCCTTGCCATTGCGAACTTCCACCCAGGCTTCTACCAGCCCACACGGGCACTCGATCCCTACCCGGGTCAGCGGCTCCACTGCCGCCACCCTGCCACTGTCGACCGCAAAACGCGCCAGGGCAATCACCGCGTGGCCGCACATCGTGCTATAGCCTTCGTTATGGGTGAACAGCACGGCCAGGTCGGCCCCTGGCAATGCAGGTTCGACCAGCACGGCCCCATACATATCGTAATGACCGCGCGGTTCAAACATCAGCAGCCGCCGGACCGCATCCAGATGCACGCTCATGAAGCGACGCTTGGCCAGGATGTCATCACCCTTGATCTGGTCTTGCAGATTGCACACGATGCGGACCGGCTCACCACCGGTATGCATTTCCACGGTTTCGACCACCAGGCCTGCCAGATTGCTTTCCATGACCACCTCTCTCCCTTGTTTCGCTGCACCGCATCGCCGCCACGGGCGGGTGCGGACAGTCCCAAGCCTTGATCAGACCCAAGACAGCCCTGCAAAGTGGTAAATATTTATCCGATAAAATTATTTTTTACCAATTTCATTCATTTTTGGCAAACAAAAAACACCAATAATAATATTTTTGGTGAAATTAATTACCAATTAACCACATAGGGATCAAGACAGGGCACCAGGCAATCACCACGCAAGCACGGTTGATCAGGACGACCTACTTCTGTCCGGCATGATCTCCCGCCGTGCATGATGCGCTCCCCTCTCTGGGCCGGCAGGGTTGGCATGCTGTCCAGCGCTCCATCGCAGTCACAATCCGTCATCAATCATCACAAAACCAATACCATTAAAAATGCAAATGAGAGTTATTTGCAAATACAATAAGTGCCGGATCCATAGAACTAGTTCCCTGGTTTAACAATTAAATGCGAATGCTTATCCACATCATTCGTACATAAAGGGATGTCAGCGTGAAGTCGGTGTCGGGAAAACAAATCTTGATTCATCCTCAGTCATCAGCCTGGCCATTAAGCCGCATGGCCTCCGTGATCATGCTGGCCTGCGCCAGCCTGGGCTTGGCCGGCAAGTCCCTGGCCGAAACCAGCATGAGCCAGACCACCTCGACCGAGGTCAATCCGGCGGATGTGCCAGAGGCAGACCAGACCATTCAAGCCAAACCGGCTGATCAATGGACCGGTGTCTGGAGCCGCTCCACCCTGCTGGGCGACATGGGCGGCCTGCGCAGTAGCCTAGGCCAGCACGGCATCACGCTGGGCCTGACGGAAGACAGCGAATACCTGAGCAATGTAGCTGGCGGCCTGAAGCATGGTGGCGAGTATCACGGTGTCACCACCCTGACACTGGGGCTGGATACGCAAAGAGCCGGTATGTGGGAAGGCGGTTCGGCCAATATCAGCGTGCTGGACATCCATGGTGACAGTTTCAGTGGCGACCATGTCGGCAGTCTGCAAACTGCCAGCGGCTCCGAGGCCGAAGCCACAACCCGTTTGTGGGAAGCCTGGTACCAGCAGAAATTCTTCGATGGCAAGGCTGATATCAAGATTGGTCAGCAAAGCCTGGATCAGGAATTCATGGTCAGCCAGTACGGCGCCACCTTCATGGGCACCATGTTCGGCTGGCCTGCCGTCCCCTCCTACGACATGACCGCCGGTGGCCCGGCCTACCCGCTATCCGGGCTGGGCGTGCGCCTGCGCGGCAAGCTGAGCGATGAGTTGACCGTGCTGGGCGGCGTGTTTGCCGGCGACCCGGCCGGCACCAGCAACAGTGATTCGCAACAGGCCAACAAGCACGGCACCGCCTTCAATCTGCATGGCGGCAGCTTGTGGATCAGCGAACTGCAATACGGGCTGAACCAGCCGGGTGATGGCCAGCTGGATGATGGCAAGTCCAAGGGACTGCCGGGCACCTACAAGCTGGGCGCCTGGTACCAGAATGCCAGGTTTGGCGACCAGCGCTATGACGATACCGGCTTGTCGCTGGCCGATCCCAACAGCTCTGGCAGCGCAGCACAGCACCGTGGCAATTACAGCATTTACGCCGTGGCCGACCAGATGATCTGGCGTCCGGCCGAAGACAGCAGCCGCACCCTCAATGCCTTTACCCGCCTGATGTGGGCACCGGGTGATCGCAACCAGGTCAGCTTCAGTGCCAATGCCGGCGTCACCCTGACCGCACCGTTCGACGGCCGCGACAGCGATGTGGCCGGCCTGGCTGTCGGCTATGTGAAGGTGGGCAACCATCTGCGTGCCTATGACGAGGATACGGCTACCGCCAATGGCAACCCTTTGTACCCGGTACGTCGTGACGAGACTTTTGTCGAAGCCACCTACCAGTATCAGCTCACCCCGTGGTGGCAGCTGCAGGGCGACCTGCAATACACGCTCAAGCCAGGCGCGGGCACGGTATCCAGCAATGACAGCACGCAGACCCAACGCATTCCGAATGCTTGGGTAGTCGGTCTGAAAACCGTGATCACCTTCTGATGGCAAGCCGGCCCCGGTGCCGGCTGCCCTTGTTGAAATCCACCCCCATTACGCCTTATTCATCGGGAGTTTTCATGAAAAGCCTGTTTCGCTTTTCCACCTGCCTGATCGGCATGTCCCTGCTGGCCAATTGCAGCCTGGCCGAGGACAGTATTCCCTTCCTGCAAGGCATCAAGAAGCACACCACGCTCACCACCACGGTGCCGGATAATGGCGACCAGAACCCCTATGCCCTGGCCGTGGCACCGGTGTCTGCCGGCAGCGTCAAGGCTGGCGACCTGTTGATCGACAACTTCAACAATGCCGCCAACCTGCAAGGCCTGGGCAGCACCATCGTCAACTACCACCCGGACAGCAAACAGCTGACCTTGTTTGCCCAACTGCCGCGCGATCTGCACAACTGTCCGGGCGGCGTGGGCCTGTCCACCGCCATGACCATGCTCAAGAGCGGCTGGGTCATCGTGGGCAGCACCCCCAGCAATGACGGCACCACCGACACCAAGGGGGCCGGCTGCCTGGTGGTACTCGACCCCAACGGCAAAGTGGCGGATGTGTGGTCTGGCCCGGACATCAACGACCCCTGGGGCAATATGGCGGTGATCGACCAGGGTGACAAAGCCACCCTGTTTGTCAGCAATGCCGGTTTTGGCGTGGGGAGCTCCAAGGGCAATCCGCCGGTATTGAACCAGTCCACCGTACTGCGCCTGGAACTGGATATTCCGACTGGCAAGCCGCCGGTGATCAAGAGCCGCACCGTCGTCGCCAGCGGCTTTGGCGAACAGGCCGACAAAGGCGTATTCCTGATTGGCCCCACCGGACTGGCACTGGGCAAGGACGACAAACTTTACGTTTCCGATGCACTGGGCAACCGCATCAGCGAAATCTGGGATGCAACCACCCGCACCACCAGCGCCGGTGTTGGCCGCACGCTGACCCATGACGGCATGCTGTTGCGCCCGCTGGCCATGACCACCACCCCGCAAGGCCACCTGCTGGTAACCAATGGCTCCAACGGCAAGGTAGTGGAAATCGACCCGGAAACCGGCAAGCAGCTGGTGGCCCGCTGGATCAACACCAACAAGGCCATGACCCCGCCGGGCAATGGCAACCTGTTCGGCATCACCATGAATGCCGCAGGCGATGGTTTCTACTTTGTGGCAGATGATGTC
>JAFANL010000262.1 GCA_019232735.1 Aquitalea sp.
CACAGCAGCTGCCAACCGGCAGGCAGGGTGTGCCCTGGCAACAGTTATGGGTCAGAAAGGCAATGAGTTCATCCATCGTGCGATAGTTGGCTGAGTAGTGGATAAAGCGGCTTGCACGTTCCCCCGCGATCAAGCCAACCCGGCTCAGATGCGCCAGGTGGAAGGACAACGTGGCTGGAGCGATATTCAGCCTTTCCCCAATCGCGCTGGCATTGACACCCGCAGGCCCCGCCTCCACCAGAAGACGAAAGATGGCCAGACGTGTTTCATGCCCCAGCGCGGCGAGGGTTTCCGCGGCGTTTAGTGTTTCCATAATTCGAGTATTATGGAATTAACGGATTTAGTCTAGTGACCATGTTGTTACGTCTTACAGGGTCAGGGGGCCGAAATGCTCCCTTGGGGTTTGTTCCTGCGATGAAAACTGCCTGGTTCACTGTGACAAAAAAAGCGTCTTCGAGCCAGGCCCAGCCCGATCAGGTCGGCATGCCGCGACTACTCCAATAAATGAATGCCTGGCGCCTTACTGGATATGGCAGGATGAAGCACCCTGATCACTTGGCAAACGTTTTCATGTCGCGCACAGAAAGATTGTTTACCCTGCTTCAAACCTTGCGGCATCACCGCTTCCCTGTCCCAGGAGCAAGCCTGGCAGAGGAGTTAGGGGTGAGTCTGAGGACACTTTACCGGGATATTGCTACGTTGCAGGCACAAGGCGCCAATATAGAGGGTGAGCCTGGGCTGGGATATGTCTTGCGGCCTGGATTCATGTTGCCGCCCTTGATGTTCACCGCAGAGGAAATTGAAGCATTAGTCCTTGGATCCAGATGGGTAGCCAAACGAACCGACACGCCTCTTGGCAATGCGGCAAAAAATGCGTTAGCCAAAATATCCGCCGTTCTTCCTGCAGAATTGCGCAGAACCCTGGATAGCAGTTCCCTGATGGTGGGCACACCCTCATTGGCTGAAACCGATGTGGTTGATTTGTCGATCATTCGTCAGGCCATCCGGGGAGAGTACAAACTGCGTATCGGATACCGTGATTTGCAAGGCAATGCCACACAGCGAACAATCTGGCCACTTGCATTGGGTTATTTCGATCACGTACGCATGCTGGCTGGTTGGTGTGAGGTGCGCCGGGATTTCCGCCACTTCAGGACAGACCGTATTTCAGCACTACATCTTGTTCAGGATCGCTATCCGCGCAGCAAACAGGAATTGCTAAAGGAGTGGCGCGCTTGCGATGCCTACCAATAGGCAAGCAACAATCCCGGTAAAAAATAGCCAAGCCTGCTCAAGCAAATTCCGACTGCTGACAGAAACTGTCAGTCCCTGCGAATACGATGGCATCACTTAACAGGCCAACCCACCGGAGTGTGCGTCATGCGTCTTTATTATCATCCTCTTTCTTCTTGTAGCCGCCGGGTACTGCTTGTCGCGCAACAGCTTGGCATACCGCTGGAGCTGATAACGGTTGATTTGTTTCGCGGTGAGCAAAATACGCCCCCCTTCTTGAAACTGAACCCGAACCATCAGGTTCCCGTCCTTGAAGACGATGGATATGTGCTTTGGGAGTCTTACGCCATCATGCAGTACTTGGCCGAACTGGCACAGGACAAGACATTGCATGCGCAGACAGCACAACAGCGAGCAGATACCAGCCGCTGGATGTACTGGTGTGGCCAGCACCTGTCACCAGCAATCAGTATTCTCAACTGGGAACATTCAATCAAGGAAATGGCCGGATCAGGACCTGCCGACCATGCAGAAGTCGAGCGGGCTGAAGCTAAGTTTATCGAGGCTTGCCAGGTTCTCGACGCACATCTTGCCGGGCGGGATTGGATGTGTGGCAAGCAGCTCTCCCTTGCCGATCTTGCAATTGCAGCCCCGCTTGGCGATTGGCAGCGTGCCAAGCTGCCAATCATCCAATTTGGCCAGATATGGAGATGGTTCCAGCAGATTCGGGCACTGGATTGCTGGCAGAGCACTGAGCAAGGCACAGACTGACTCGACCAAATCTTGTCGGCGGTATAGATAACATCTCTTTCTTGCGCAGCACTGGGTTCTTCAACCGTGCACGTATCCGCCTTGGCCGACCCGCGCCCCTTCCGGAAAGGGCCACTGGTCGGCCAAAGTGCTCAGTTGGCATTGCAAGACGATAACCCGGTCTATCCCCTGCCCCGCCTTGCCAGTTTTTTTCTAGCCAGCTGGCGGAAAAACATTCTTCCACCCGCAATAGTAGCGCAGCCGGTTTATTTAAAAGCTTACTATTGTTAATAGGAGATAAAGTAAATACTTTACTTGGCTTTACCGGTGATGTCCCGTGGGTTAATGTGCTGTAAATCCGGGCGGGGGTACAAGCCAATCCGGGCTTTTGCACTCTGGATTCCACGACCGACATGCACAAGTCACTATCCCGCCTGCCGGGTGGCCCTCAGGCCAGGCTGCTGGCCTTTATTGTGCTAGCCAACCTGTTTGTTCTTGCCATTCTGCTCACCCTGACCTATGCCGACTACCAACAAATTCAACAACAGGCCGAAGCCCGTTCGCACACGCTCAATTCACTGCTATCCGCCAGTGTCAGTGCGGAAATAGATCGTATCGACATGGGCCTGGCCACCTGCGTGGCCGAGATGGAAAGGGTGCAGCAACATCCGGATAGCCATCACGCCAGCGTAGGCAGCTTCATGGCGCTGGTGAAACAACGGCTACCCATGGTGGCTAATCTGATCCTGACCGATTCGGTCGGTACCATTATTGAAAGTACGGTGTCTAACACCGGGCAGACCGTCAAGCTGGCTGATCGCGATTATTTTATTGCCCTGCGCTCCCGGCCGGACGCCGGGCTGGTCATTTCCAGGCCGTTCATGGGCCGCATCATCAATCAGCCCGTGATCGTGTTTGCCCGTCGCATCAACCGACGCGATGGCAGCTTTGTCGGCATGGTAGCAGCTACCGTGCGCATTAAATGGTTTCAGCAGCGTTTTAGCCAGATTGACGTCGGGCCCGACGGAACGCTGGTCTGGCGCGGCGATGCCAGCCGGAACTTTGACTTGCTGGCCCGCTACCGACCGGTTCAGATTGGACAGACGACGGTTTCCAATACCTTCCGGGCCACCATTGCCGCCCATCCTTTGCAGGGCACCTATCAAGCGGTCGCCGGGGCCGATGGGATTACCCGCACCTTCTCCTATCAAAAATTGCATGACTATCCACTCATTACGCTGGTTGGACTGGCGCGTTCCGATTACCTGGTGGATTGGCAGCGCCATGCCGCCCTGTTCCTGGCGATTGAAGTGGGCTTTTTGTTGATAAGCAGCCTGGGTGGTCTGATTGTGCTGAAAGCCTGGCGCTCGCATGCGCGGGCATCGGCACAAACACAGTTATTGATGACCAGTGCGGCCTCCGGCATTTTTGGTGTCGATCGGGTGGGGATTTGCACCTTTCTCAATCCCGCTGCCAGCCAGATGCTTGGCCTGAAGCATGGGGATGAACTACTGGGCAGTGCTATCCACACCATCATTCACCACCATCAAGCCGATGGTCGCAGTTGCCATGGCGAGCAATGCTTGCTGTTTGGTGCCTTGTCGCAACGCGAAGTCCATGTTGCCCGCGATGTGTTCTGGCGCGTGGATGGCAAGTCGTTCCCGGTGGAGTTCTGGGTCAGGCCACAATATGACCAACACATGCTACAAGGCTTTGTGGTCACCTTTGTCGACATCAGTGAGCGGCTGATGGCCCATACCGACAGCCTGACCGGGCTGGCAAACCGTCGCCATTTTGATGAGGCACTACCTGTGGAATGGTCGCACCATCTGCGGGCCAAGGATGCATTTTCGCTGCTGCTGCTGGATGTAGACCATTTCAAACGATTCAACGATACCTATGGCCATGTTGCCGGCGATGACTGCCTGCGTCGGGTAGCTGTTGCCATCCAGGCCGCCATGAGCCGTCTGAATTACACGGCAACTCGTTACGGTGGCGAAGAATTTGCCTGCATTCTGCCCGATACCGGACAGGCGGAAGCCATCGCGGTCGCCGAGCGCATCATGGCGGGCGTAAAGCAGCTTGCCATTCCCCATGACAGTTCGGGAGTCGAGTCGGAGGTAACAATCAGCATCGGCATCATCACCGCTACGCCAGACTGTATCGGCGGTGCATTGGAGATGGTCAATCTGGCTGATCGACAGCTCTATCTGGCCAAGACCGAGGGGCGTAACCGCTTGCGTAGTGCCATGATGACCGGCCCTCGCCCAGCCTGAAGCGCTTTGCATCACAATGCAAGCAGGCAATGTTTGACAATACTTTTCATCCCCCGCTTTGCCGTGAAGCCATTCACACAAAGTCGGAACCGCGTGCCCTGCACGGGGAACATCAGCGTATAATCCCCTCTTCGCCCTCGGCTCATGTGTCCGGGGGCGCTGTTTTTTCATGGCACTCCACCGAGACGACAGTAAGCACCAGGCTACTGGTTTCGCCTCCTCAACATTGCAGTACGGCTATTCCCTCATGATCATTCTGAAAAACGTGGCCTTGCGCCGTGGCACCAAAGTCTTGCTGGACAACGCAACAGTCAGCATCAACCCCGGCGAAAAAGTCGGCCTTGTCGGGCGCAATGGCGCGGGCAAGTCATCACTGTTTGCGGTACTGAATGGCAGCCTGCA
>JAFANL010000036.1 GCA_019232735.1 Aquitalea sp.
CCGGCCAAGAAAGCCAAGAAAGTAAAGGCTAAGAAGGACGCTTCCGCTCAGAAAGCCCAAGCTGCTGACGCTTCCGCTCCGGCCAAGAAGGCTCACAAAAAGCACGCTAAAAAGCACGCTGCCAAGAAAGTAGACGCTTCCGCTCAGAAAGCCCAAGCCGCTGCTTCCGCTGCTGACGCTTCCGCTCCGGCCAAAAAGCACGCTGCCAAAAAGCACCACGCTAAAAAGCACGCTGCCAAGAAAGCAGACGCTTCCGCTCAGAAAGCCCAAGCTGCTGCCTCCGCTGCTGACGCTTCCGCTCCGGCCAAGAAAGCTCACAAAAAGCACGCTAAAAAGCACGCTGCCAAGAAAGTAGACGCTTCCGCTCAGAAAGCTCAAGCCGCTGCTTCCGCCGCTGACGCTTCCGCTCCGGCCAAAAAGCACGCAGCCAAAAAGCACCACGCTAAAAAGCACGCTGCCAAGAAAGCAGACGCTTCCGCTCAGAAAGCCCAAGCTGCTGAAGCTTCCGCTCCGGCAAAGAAGGCTAAAAAAGCCGCTTCCGCTGCCAAGTAATCGGCATGGAATCAACAGCTGACTCCGGTTGGCTGTAGTGTTACCTTCGGGGCGCTTCGGCGCCCCGATTGCATTGGAAACCGCTATGCTACGCCACTTCCTGCTGTGCCTGTCTCTCATCCTGGCGCCACATCTGGCACAGGCCAAACCGACTGCCGAACAGATGATCCTGTTCTTTGGCAAGGACGACCGCGTCAAGACCGATCCCGATAGCCCGCAATGGCAGCCGGTCGGCCAGCTCGAGACCCGTAGCCATCTGCTTTGCACGGCCACCCTGGTGGCCGAGGATGTCGTGGTCACCGCCGGGCATTGCTTTATCAACAAGCACGGTCGCTTCGACCCCGCCATCACGTTTACTGTTGGTCTTGCTGGTCGCGAGTTTTCCGAACAAAGCGGCATCCGCAGCGTGCAAGTGGACAAAACCTTTCTGGCCGGGCTGGAACACCGCCCTGACGGCACCTATATCCCCAAGAAAATCGCTGGCCGCGACTTTGCCTTTGTCCGCCTGAGCCAGCCACTGGGACGCAGCCGCGGCACCATTGCCGTTTTTCCCGGCAACAGTGCCCAACTCCAGCAACAATTACAGGCCATCAACTGGAAGGTCACCAATGGTGGCTACCCACTGGACGATCTGAGCCATCTGCTGGTGCACACTAACTGCCAGGCGACCGGCCTCTTGGCCGATGGGCGCCTGACCCACCGCTGTGACACGCTGGAAGGCAATAGCGGCTCGCCCATCCTGGCCCGGATCAACGGCCGCATGGTGCTGGTCGGCATCCAGAGTTCCGCCCCCAGCGCTGCCCGCCGCCGCAAGGAGGACAATATGGCGCTCTCCAGCCCGGTGTTCTACCAGCAGTTGCAGCAATTCATCCAGCAAGGCCGCAGCCAGAAATGACAACAGGGGCCGCAGCCCCTGTGTTACCTGACATTGCCCAACTCAGCCTGAGATCACAGGCCCAGTGCCTGCCGTTGCAAGCGGATCAGTTCGGCAATGCCCTGCTTGGCCAGCTGCATCATGCTGGCCATTTCCTCGGCGCTGAACGGCTCGCCCTCCGCCGTTCCCTGCACTTCGACAAAGCGCCCATTGCCGGTCATCACCACATTCATGTCGGTTTCGCAGTCGGAATCTTCCAGATAATCCAGATCCAGAACCACCTCTCCCTGATGGATGCCTACCGAAATGGCGGCCACAAAATCACGCAGCGGGCTTTGAGTCAGCTTGCCCTGGGCAATCAGGCCGCTGATGGCATCGTGCAGGGCCACAAAGGCACCGGTAATGCTGGCAGTACGGGTACCACCATCCGCCTGGATGACATCACAGTCGATCTGGATCTGGCGCTCGCCCAGTTTCTCCATGTCCACCACGGCGCGCAGCGAGCGGCCGATCAGACGCTGGATTTCCTGGGTGCGGCCACTTTGCTTGCCAGCGGCAGATTCACGCCGCATGCGGCTACCGGTGGAGCGCGGCAGCATGCCGTACTCTGCCGTCACCCAGCCCTTGCCCTTGCCCTTGAGAAAGCCGGGTACCGATTCATCCACGCTGGCAGTACAAATGACTTTAGTATCGCCAAACTCCACCAGCACCGAACCTTCGGCATGCTTGGTGTAATGACGGGTCAGGCGGATGTCGCGCAGCGCATCGCTATTTCTTTGTGAAGGTCGCATCTTGATTTCCAGAATAATGGCAAGGTCTGTCGCAGCCAGGCCATGGCGACTGCGACAGACCTAAGCATGGGTGCTGCCTCGCGGGCAACACGGTAGAACCGAAGCCGGTCGATCAAGCCTGGCAGGGTATCAGAAAACAGGCAGGCGGATCACCTGCCATCCTGGCCCGGCTTGCCGGAAGGCGCCGCTACCCGGCTGGCGAGAATTTCCTGATGCATCAGTTCCAGATTGGGGTCCAGAATCACCCGCCCGGAATGACGCGGCGGCGTCACGACCGTATCCAGCGCATCGGCACGGCCAGCGACTTCGGCAGCATCATCCAGCAGGGTAATGGCCACGGCGGACAGATTGTCGCCACTGCTGCCGGCGCGGCGCTCCGCCACATTCATCAACGCCGGCATGACCTGCCCCACCGAACGGCCAATGAACACCTTTTCCATTTCGCTGTCACTGATCTGCGACCACAGGCCATCCGAGCACAGCACAATCGAAACGCCGGCTTGCAATGTCTGTTTCTCACCGATATCGATATCGGGATCGCTGGTGGCCCCCAGACAGTTGTAGATCTTGTTGCGATCCGGATGGGTGCGCGCCCCTTCTTCGGTCAGCTTGCCCTGATCGATCAGGCGTTGTACCTGGGAATGATCACGCGAACGCAGCCGCATGCCCTGCTTGTCCAGCAAGTACAGCCGCGAATCGCCGACATGGCACCAAGACAGCATGCCCTGCTGGATAATGGCGGCCACGACGGTGGTACTGGGGATTTCCGGCAAGCGCTGATCCGCGGCATAGTCCAAGATGGCCTGATGTGTGGAGCTTATGGCATTGACCAGGAAACGGTTGGGATGCGACAAGCCCGGCGTGGCCTGTTGATAGAACAGCTCGCTCATCAGATCGATGGTGATCTGTGCCGCCACTTCACCTTGCAGATGGCCACCCATGCCATCGGCCACGACCAGCATCACGGCTTCGCGCGAGTGGGCAATCACCTGCCGGTCCTGATTGTAAGAGCGGCCGCCAATCCGGCTTTCCTGAAAAAAGGATAGTTTCATCTCGGGCTCCTCAGGATGAACGGCCGCTGGTCAGGCCCTTGATCCATCCAACCAGCCGCTTGGCTGCCAGGCTTGACTCCGGCATCGGCTCAGGCTCGCTGTAATCCACCTCGAGCAGGCATTTCTGGATGGTCATCACGCTGGGCGGTCGCGCATCAGGCAGCAGACTCAGGCATTGATCCGTCAATTCGAGTAACTCTCTGGAGTAATAGTGGCGAAACAGCTTGCTGGCAGGCTGCAGCTTGTCGGCCTGGCTACGCTCCTGCGCATTCTGCGGCGTATTGCCCCCCATGCAGACATACAGGCAGGCGCCAATGGCGTAGATATCGGTCCATGGCCCCAGCGGCTGGTCCTTTTCATACTGCTCGGGAGCCGCAAAGCCAGGGGTGTACATGGAGGCAAAATGCTTGTCGCGCCGTGACAGTGTCTGACGTGCAGCACCAAAATCCAGCAACAAGGGGTGCCCACCGCGACGCAGATAGATATTGGCAGGCTTGATATCCAGATGCAGCAAGCGATGCAGATGCACCTCACGCAGGCCGGACAACAGCGCGGCAAACCATTTGCGCAGCCGGCGCTCCTCGATACGGCCCCCGGCGACCTCCAGCTCCCGTCCCAGCGAGCGGCCGTCGGCATACTCCATCACCATGTAAACCGTCTGGTTCGCCCGGAAGAAGTTGCTCACATGAACGACATTGTTATGGCTGATGCCGGCAAGGATGCGACCTTCTTCAAAGAAGCACTTCAGGCCCAGATTGAAGGCATCACGGTCCAATGCATGTGGTACCGTCACCATGCCCTCTTCATCCCGCTGCGCCAGGTTGCGCGGCAGATATTCCTTGATGGCATATTTACGATCCGCGTCATCCAGCGCCAGATAAACCACGCTGAATCCCCCCACGGATAATTGGCGGACAATGGTGTACTCCGCCAGGCGATAGCCTACCGGCAAGGCAGTCAATTGGCTGGATTGAGTCATGACATGTCAGTTGCTATAGTGTTCGTTGGCCCGGAATTGAGCTACAACCGCAATTCGGGCCCTGTGTATATTGTCTGAAATCATCATAGAGGCCCCACAATGATTCTAAGTATGACAGGCTTTGCCTCCATCAGCAGAGACTTTCCCGGCGGTTTGCTCAGCCTGGAAGTCCGTGCCGTCAACCACCGCTATCTGGATGTCCAGATGCGCCTGCCGGAAGAGCTGCGCATCATCGAGGCACAACTGCGTGAGATGGTGTCATCTCGCGTCACACGTGGCAAGCTCGAGTGCCGCGTCGGGCTCAATCAACTGGAGTCGGACAATACCGGTCTGGAACTGAATACGGACTTCCTGGGCAAACTGCTGCACGTTGCCACCGAAGTGGAAAAACACGCCCCGCAGGCCAAAGGCCTGTCGGTTGGGGAGCTGCTGCGCTGGCCCGGCATCCTGAAAACCAATGCCTTGCAGCCGGAAGTATTACAGCAGCTCTGTCTGCAAAGCCTGGCCACGGCACTGGAAGACTTCAATGCCTCCCGTGGCCGCGAAGGTGAAAAACTCAAGCAAATCCTGCTGGATCGGGTCAGCTCGATGGAAACCATCATCACCGGCATCAAGCCCAAATTGCCGCTGATTCTGGAAGCCTATATGAACAAGTTGTCCAGTCGCCTGCAAGAAGCACTGGGCAATGTGGAAGACGATCGCATCAAGCAGGAATTCGCCCTGTTCGCACAGAAGATCGACGTTGACGAAGAACTGTCACGCCTCACCACCCATCTGAGCGAAGTCAAACGCATTCTCAAAACCGGTGGCCAGACCGGCAAACGGCTGGACTTCCTGATGCAGGAACTCAACCGCGAAGCCAATACCCTGGGTTCGAAATCTGTCTCCACAGAAACCACCCAGGCCTCGGTCGAGCTCAAGGTATTGATCGAGCAAATGCGCGAGCAGATTCAAAATATCGAATAAACGTTCATACCGTGGCACCGAACCAACACAAGCCCCGCCAGCCGGGGCTTTATTCATGACATGACTGCAATCCATCACCTTATGGCAAAACGCCATATTATCAACTGTCATTCCGCGGCATTTCCCGCATGCACACCGTATTGGGCAGGAAATTGAAATAAAACTCTTGTCCTTAAGCGGCTTACGTGAACTTACGGATGCATATTGGCAGGTATTGCCAGTAGTATTCGAACTGGCTATCAAACAAATATTGAATTGATACCTCGCTATTCCGCAGTTGCTTGCTTCAAAATGTGCCCAGCGTACTTGAGTACGCTATTACTGTAGGGCATCACCGCAGCACCGTTTATCAGACAGTTCCATATCCCCCTACCAGACAGAGGTTGCGGTGTCACTCGGTAAAACCCTTTCCATCTGTGTTTTGCTAGCCAGCGCCACGCACATTCAGGCCGCTGATTACAAATCCATGCGCGCAGAAATACGGCAAGAATTAAAACAAGATGGCGGAAAGGCTTTCCGGGTACTGCACTGGCCACGACCATGCCAAGGCAGGCCAGGACGCAGAACATTCAGAGGCTGGAGATGGTGTGTCGGCGGCTGATATTCAGCCTTCAGGCAGGGTAGCCGGATATCGGCCGGACGCCTGAGCAATAAGCTGCACGGACGGTTACCTGCCATCGCCTCCACTGATACCGACAAATGGGCAGGACAGCGGTAGATCAGATCTTCCTTTGCATATTTTTACCATGCAACAATCCTTCTATCCAGGTGGGTAGTGGGTAAAATTCCTGCACTGTAACCACACCGCTGCGCCGGTCGAAAACCGCTACCGGCCAGACACTTCACTGCTCGATGCACATACCTCCTTCAGCTTCCCCAGCAACAAGACGCCTGCCACACCGAGCATGGCGTGCCGTATTGCCATGGCTGATTTGCGGCTTGCTGAGCGGTTGCATGAGCGCAGATTACACCATGTTTGATTATCGTCCCGGCAACAAGATCATAGACGGCGAAGGGGGGAGCAAACGACTGGTGAACGGTGTGGAAATCTGGGATTACGGTGATCCGGCACACCGCTATCGCATTATGGGCATGTTGCGCGTCAGCGATTACGACCATCCCTATGTCAACACAACCTTGCTATATACCATTTCCCAGCAGGTGAAACACCTGGGTGGCAATGCTGCCATTTTGTTGAGCGTCAACGGAGGAATGCGGCGGGCCGTGGATGGCATGGCCTGGCATGAACGGCTGGGTTATCCAGAGGATGATGGCTACCGGGTGATCCGCGCCCTGGTGGTGCAATACCTGCCGGATCAGACGGCGCCCACCACGGCTCCGGCTGTCAAAGGGGTTCGCTAAGCTGCTTGAGCAGCAGGTCGGCTTCCACACTGCAATTCTGTACATCATGCTCATGGGCACACAATGCGGCCCCGGCATCGATCAGCTTGTCCAGTTCACTCACGCTCAGATGACCGGCGATGGCGGCAATCGCCTGCGCCAACAGGAGTGGAATGGTGGTCAGACTCACCGGCTCCTGTGGCGGATGATTTTTCATCATGGTCAGAATATCCATGGCATCCATCACGCTTCCCTCCTTGATCAGGCCAAGCTTAGAGCCACTCAATATGTAATCGTTCAATTTATACTGTTTAACAAATATTGCATTGATAGCTGCACCCAAACGGACGCCCACGGGGGCAGGTCCGGAATTGGCAGAATATTGTCTGCTATTGATCTGTTCCGGCCATGGCTTGCAGGCCAAGCTATCCGTGTTTCTTTTTCCGGAGGATGGTCATGCTGGAACTGCGTCCCTGCTGCGAGCACTGTCGTGCTTCGCTCCCCCCTGATGCACCCCAGGCACGTATCTGCTCGTTTGAGTGCACCTTTTGCGCTGATTGCGTGGCCCTGTTACAGGGAGTCTGCCCTAATTGCGGCGGCGGCTTTGCCCCCCGCCCCATCCGCCTCGCCAGTCAGGGCCGGCATGGCAATGATTTACAACATTACCCCGCAGGCCAGCGCGAAGTTTACCGACCAGTAGATCTGGAGGCCCATGCCCGCTGGCTGGCCAGCCGATCCAGCTGAGATGGCAGAAAAATGCAAAAGGCCTGCGTGTAGCAGGCCTTGGCTTAGCAAAAACAACAGACTTAATTTTGCTGCCAGATCAACTTGGCAATGGCCGAGGAGTCCAGCTCCCCTTCCCCCTGCTCCACCAACTGGCGGATCAAGCCTTCGACCCGCTCCGCCTCCGGCAGGCGAATACCCAGTTGCTGTGCAGTATCCAGCACAATCCCCATATCTTTCAGGTGCAAATGTGCCTTGAAGCCGGGAACGTAATTGTCGTCAATCATGCGCTGGCCATGAATATCCAGCACACGGCTCTGGGCAAACCCGCCCAGCAATGCTTCCCGCACCGGAGCGGGGTCAACTCCGCAAGCCTTGGCCAGTTTCATGACCTCGGCCACAGCAGCAACGCCGACGCCAACCGCAATCTGATTGCAGGCCTTGGCCACCTGACCGGCCCCGGATGCGCCGATATGGGTAATGGTCTTGCCCATGGCCTCCAGGGCGGGGCGAACGCGCTGCAGCGCCTCGGCCTTGCCACCCACCATGATGGTGAGCGTGCCATTCACGGCACCGACCTGGCCGCCAGATACCGGGCAATCGAGGAAGTCCACACCGGATGCCGCCAGACGAGCGGCAATATCGCGCGCACCGATCGGGGAAATCGTGCTCATGTCCACACAGACCAGACCTGGGGCTGCGCCATGGACCGCACCTTGCTCGCCCAGCAGCACCTGCTCCACATCCTTGGTATCCGAGACATTGCTGATCAGCACGTCGACTTGAGCGGCCAATTGCGCAGGACTGTCTGCCCATGTGGCACCAGCCTCCAAAGCCGCCTTGGCACTGTCACGCCGACGTGACCAGACGCTGACGGCATGGCCGGCTTTCAGCAGGTTCAACACACAAGGCAGACCCATGATGCCCAATCCAATATAACCGACCTTCATATCCACTCCAGGAATATCCAACGGAAAAGAATAAGATTACCGCAAAGTGCAGACCTCAAGGCAACTGCCTACATAAATTTTCAGCGGGTGGTGCCGCCACAGCGAGAGCAGCTCAGCCCGATGGCAGGCTATTGCGACGACCGGCCAGCCAGGATTCAAACTCGAAGTCTGCCCCGGTCGCCTTGTTTTCCAGGAAATAGACAAAGGCAAGAATCTCGGCCACCGCGCGATATAGCTCTTCCGGAATATGCTGGTCCAGATCGACCTGCATCAACAGCGATACCAGCTCGGGAGAGTCATGCACAAAGACACCAGCATCTTTGGCACGGTCGATGATGCGCTCCGCCAATTGGCCATAGCCTTTGGCAACCACAGTAGGGGAACGCTGACCTTCGCGATAGGCCAGCGCCACGGCCGACTTGCGACCGTCTTCAACCTTGGGAGAGCGTGCCATGTTTCACCATCAGGTTGGCTAGTGTCAGGCCCGCAGCCTCCATGCCACTTTGCAGCTGCGCGGCATGCTGCTGAATCAGGCCGCTGGCCTCATCTTCTTCGGCCAGAAACGAGACCTGTACATTCTGCCCGACCAGACGTACGCGGGCAGACAATCCCCCCAATGCTGGCAGGTTCAATGACAGCGAGGTGCTCCACACGGCAGCATCATCGGCACCCAGGCTGCCACGACGCTCTTCGGTCTTTTCCTGCTGTATCTGCAGTTGCATGGGTTGACCAGGCCAAGCATAACCATTGAGCTGCAGTTGCTGGTTTTCCACAATGTCCAGCTGGCGCTGTACCAGATTGGCCAGCTCAGGTGCCACGGTTCTGGGATTGAATGCGGTGGATGATGCATTACTGCTACTACTGCTGGCCGCAGCATGATTGGCCATGTCTTCATTCAACTTGCTCAACAGCCGCGACTGGGGCTCCTGCTGAACCTGGGTCAAGCTGTGGCGGCCATCCAGCCACTCCTTGAGATGAGACTCATAAAACAGGCCACTCTGGCTGACATTGTCTTTCAGGTCCTGGGCCAGATTGGCCGGGGCTTGCTTTGCCGCATCCAGACTGAGATCGGCGGTCGGCAAACCGGGCTTGCTGGTCTGCAAGATCCCGGTGAGATATTTGGAAGCGGAACTGAGCTGGACCTCGACAGAGCCATCCGCTGGTGCATCCTTGCTCTGCTCCTGCAAGGCAAAGCTGAGTGTGGGTGACAGCGTGGCCACCTTCAGCGACAAGGTATCCCCGCTGACGGTCATTCCCTGTGGGACCACAAGGTTGAACAGGCTGTTCTTGATCAGTACCGATAGCTGCTGACCATTATCAGTGCTAGCCACCACCTGCGCATCGACCTGCTCGCCCAGCATGAGTGGCGGCATCCGTGACGGCAAAACACTGGCATCAAGTAGTGCGCGCCCCCCTTCCAGCAGCAGTCGTACCGAAGAAACCGTTTGGGGTGCCAGTGCTCCGCCAACCGTGGGCGGCAAGGAAGGAATCATGAAGTGGAATTATTGCGATAGAGCGAAATGATCAGCTCGGCTTCGCTACGCGAAATACCGCATTGTGTTGCCACTTCCGAGGCGGGAATACCTTGCTTGATCATTTCAATAGCCTGGTTGTAAGGGCTGAGTACGGCTGGCTCATTCTGCTTTTGTTGCTCCAGCCTGGCGAGCAGTCGGGCAAAATCGCGCTGCAGGGTGCTGATCTGCTGCTGCTGCTGATCCAGATACAAAGCCGTCAGCTTGTCGCGGCGGTTCTCCAGCAGCCGCAGCTGCCAGTACAGATAGCCGCAGGCCGCAACCAGCCCCAGCAAGACAAAACCGACGAAATAGAAAAAGAGCGGACTGGACATGGCGACCCCCTTGCTGCACTTTTTCTAAGTGTATGGTGAAACCGGCAACAACCCAAGCCGGCCTTTACAAAGAATAAGTCTTCAGCAGACGGTTGTTCTGGCTGACGCTCTGCATTTCCTCGCGCAAGCTGTCTATCCAGGCGGCGATCTGCTGTTGTAGCAACTCGCGCTGCGCGACCAGCTGTTGTAATTGCGGACGCAACGCCACCGGCAAACTGGCACTCCCGGCCTGCCACTGGGGCAACAACACGGCCAGCTCGCTTTCCTGCTGGGCCGATAAGCGGACAACCAGATCAAAATCCTTGGTCTCACAAGCAGCCAGTGCCTGGGCCACCATCGCCAGAATGGCTTCTATCTGCAGTTGTGCAGGGCTGTCCATACCAACACCTTCGATCCGCTCAGTAGGCATTACTGGCTGCGGCAGATGACATGCTGGAGCGATTCAACTCTTGCCATGCCGGCAGAATGGTTTCCAGCAAGCGGCGGACTTCGGCCAGGATTTCCGGGTCATTTTTGAGGTTGGCAATGCTCAGCCGCTGCTTCATGTAAATGTACAAGTCATTCAGGTTGGTGACGGCGTCATTGCGTTGTTGCAGATCCAGCGATTCGCGCAGGCCATCGATGATATCGATGCTCTTGGAAACCAGTCGCGCCTTTTCATCGTAACGCTGAGCGTCAATGGCGTAAGCCGCCTGGTTGATTGCCTTGATGGCGCCTTCGTACAACAGCACCACCAAGCCGACCGGGCTGGCTCCATACACCGTGGCCTTCAAGGCGTCGTCTTCATACGCCTTGTTGAATTGCTTGAGCATTTTGGAATTCAGCATGATTCTTTACCGTGTTAGTCCCGCTCAGCTTAACAAGCCGGACAAGTTGCTGGTCGATTGCTGCATTTTCGACAATACGGCATTCAACGCTGTGTACTGCTGGGTATATTGGGCCTGGCGCGCACTCAATTTGGCGCTCAGATTGGTTTGCAGGCTGGATTCCGAAGTAATCAGACTATTGATCGTCGACTTGCTGGTTTCAATCACCCCTTTGGGCCCCAGCAAATCATTCACTGCTGCTCCAATCCGGTCGCCAAAACCGGTATTGCTGGTATTGCCAAACAGATTGGCCACTGCAGATGGATTGGCACTCAATGCCTTGTTGAAGGCAGTCTGGTCCAGTTTCAAGCTACCGTCTTTCTGGATGGCGATACCAGCCTGGGCCAGATAGCCATAGGAAGCAGAGGCATCAACACCAGGAATGGGGGTGCTGAGAATACTGGTCAGCTTCTGCTGTATGGCCAACATCGAAGCATTGGCTTTCAAACTACCGGAGCGTGCAGAATCTACTGCAGACTTGACCTGATTATAAGCATCGACAAAACCTTGCAGCGATGCTGCGATACCGCTGCTATCTGAAGACAGGGTAATGGTGGAGAGTCCCTGCTTGCTGATATCGATGTTACTGCCGGCAATGACATTACTCAGATGATTGCTGCCAGATGAAACACTGACGCCATTGACCGTCAGTTGAGCATCCGATGCGGCGGCGGACTCACTGACTGCAGTAGTACTTTGCGTCAGACCCACCAGGTTGGAACCCGCGGTCGTTCCTGAGTCGGAACCCCCAGCCGTTATCGAAAAGGCGTTATCACTTCCGGATGCAGCCGAGGCCAATACCAGCTTGTACTGACCATTATTCTGCACTACAGAGGCGTTGACACCGGCACCACTCTGGTTGATACGGTCGGAAATGGATTGCAGGCTAACCGTATCACTAGTACTTGGCGTCAAATTGATGACCGTGCTCTTGCCCCCCACACTCAAGGTCAAGGAGCTTGGTGCACTGGTGAGTGCGGCCTTGGGATCGGTAATAGCCTTGCCACCAAATTGGTCAAACACCAGTTGGCGCGACTTTGCCAACTGAGTCACGTTCAAGGTGTAACTACCTGCCACCCCACCAGTTGTCGTGCTGACATTGGCCACACTGGTATCACTGGAACTGGCTTTGAATTGCTGCAGGAAGGCACCGGTAGACAATTTGCCGGCCGCACTTTGCAGTGAAGACAGTGCGGAGCTGATCTGACCAATAGAGCTAAGCTGGGTATTGTATTTGCTGCTGCGCTGCTGACTGGCCTGCAGAGGTTGCTGCTCAATGGTCATCAACTGGCTAACAATGGACTGCACATCCAATGAGCCAACGCTGGTGGTTATCGAAGCCATCGCACACTACCTCCCTACAAACACAAAACACACTGCTTCAGGCTTTATCCTTGAGCAGCAAACCCTTGAAATCACCGATTGCCTTGGCAATCCGGATGGCGTCCTCTGACGGAATTTGC
>JAFANL010000040.1 GCA_019232735.1 Aquitalea sp.
GCATCACGGCGTGGGCCGCGCTGTACTTCGCCCTGCTGGATGGCGCGAACATGGCGCGCATTCAGTGCCGCCTTGCTCTGCGGCCAGGCCAGCCAGGCCAGGGCATTGAACCAGTCATGCCAGTTGCGGCTGCGGGTGGGGATTTCACCGGTATTACCGATATGCATTTCGTAATAGTCGGCTGCTTCCAGATCGCAGCAGAAGCGCAGGCTGGCAGGAAGCGCCGTCAAGGAACGGGCCAGACTCAACAGCTGGTCGTAGTCGGTTTGCTGCGGCCAGTCTGCCAGCGGCAGCAGGCTGGCAAAGCGCAGCAAGGGGCGGTATAGCGGGTGGGACAGATAGTCGGTGTGCCAGAGACTCACGATAGGGTCGTCGCAGGGAAAACGCCCATTCTAATCCAGCACCAGTTCCGGGTCGTGGCAAACCCGGTTCCGGCCCAGATTCTTGGCCTGGTACAGCAATTTGTCGGCGCGTTTCAACAGGTCGTCCACATGTTGATCACTATCCTGCCGGAGCGACAGGCCCAGGCTGACCGTGTAATGAATGCTTTGTCCGTTGACCAGCAGCGGATTCTCATTGACGGCGGCGCGCAGGCGCTCGGCCGCGGCCAGCGCGGCCTTGCTGTCGGTATTGGGCAACAAGGCAGCAAATTCCTCACCGCCCAGCCGGCCGGTCAGATCGCTGGTGCGCAGCACCTGGCGACATAGCCCGGCGAAGTGGCTGATGACCTGGTCACCGGTTGCATGGCCGTATTGATCGTTGATGTTCTTGAAGTGATCCAGGTCCATCATCAGCACGGCCATGGGCTGCTGGTAGCGCTGGCTGCGCTTGAGTTCCCGGTCGGCTTGCTGCAGGAAGTGGCGTCGGTTTCCCAGACCGGTCAGTTCGTCCATGGTGGCCAGCTGGAACAGCTTCTGCTCGTGCTGCTCGCGTTGCAGGGCAATGGCGGTGATATGCGAGCTGCGATAGACCAGCCGCATCTCATCCGGGTTGGGTGTGCGCGGCTTGTCGTAATAAATGGCGAAGGTGCCCATCAGCTCACGGCTGCTGCTGAAAATGGGAATGGACCAGCAGGCCCGCAGATTGAAACGACGCACCACGTCCAGATAAGGTTGCCACAGCGGGCTGTTTTCCATGTCCTCGACAATGATGGTGCGTTTCCAGAAGGCCGCCGTGCCACAGGAGCCGACCTGCGGGCCGATGGCAATGCCGTCGATGATGTCGAGATAAGCCTTGGGTAGCAATTTGCCGGAGGCTACGCGCAGATGCTGGCCATCCTCTCCCAGCAGCATCACCGAGCAGCGCCCGCCGGCGATCTGGCTTTCTATCATGGTGCAGATCTGGGCCAGGGTATCTTCCAGTGGCTGGTTGGAAGCAATCATCTCCATCACGGCATTTTCTTCGCTCAGCAGGCGGTTGGCCTGGCGGCTGTCGGTAATTTCCCGGTCTACCGACAAGATGCTGGTGAGCTGACCGCTGCTGTCAAATTCCGGAAACAGACGGGTTTCGAAAATGTAGCGGCGGTTGCGGAAGACGAACTCCAGCTCGAAATCGCGCGGTTCCTGCTTGTCGATCAGCTGTCGGCACTCGGATTCAAACACGGTGGCAAGCTCTTCCGGCCAGCCCTTTTCCCGCACCGTTTTGCCGATGTGCTCATCGCGTATCATCGGCGAGTAGCGGTTGATGCTGCGGTTGATGAACTGGCAGCGCAGTTCCAGATCGTAGCGGGAAATGATGTCGCTGGAGTTTTCCACCAGGGTGCGGAATTCCTGTTCACGCCGACGCATGGAGGCTTCCGCCGATTTGCGGGCCGTGATGACCTGATGCAAGGCCAGCAGCAAGTGGCTGTTGTCGTGCTGGCTACCGGATTGCAGCTGCAGTTCCAGCCATTCCCAGTGCTGCTGCACGTGTTGCATGCGGTATTCCAGCTTGAGGCTGGTGGAGGGGCGCGTGCGAACGGCTTGCAATGCCTGCTCCAGCAAGGGCCGATCTTCCGGATGGACCCGCTGCAGCCAGTCATCCAGATTGATCTGCTCCAGATCTGACGGCAGGCCCAGCAGGGTTTGCATGCAGGCGCTGGGGCAGAGCACCATGCGCCGCTCCAGATCAAACTGGCACAAGCCAATCCGCGCGCTTTGCAAAACGGCGGCGATATTTCCATCCAGTGGCATGCTGCCGCTTTCACTGCCGGCTTCGTACAGCAGCAACAAGCGCTCACCAGCGCGCAGCAGCCCCTCGGGCAAAGGTAGCCATTGCACGACCAGTTGACGCAGCCCTTGCTGCGGGGACTGCCAGTCAATCTGCTGCGGCATATACCGCTGTACATCCGGGGGCAGCAACGCTGGCTGCCCTACAAGAGGGAGACCGTACTCTTGCAGTGTGGCGGCCTGCTGGCCCAGTAGTGCCTGGCAAGGCGGGCTGGCTGCCACGACCCGATCGTGCCCGTCCAGCAACAGCAAGGCTGCGCTTGCCTGGCTGATTCCCGCATGCAGCTGCTGATGGCACTGTGCTTGCTGGCGATGCCTCTGCCACCGTCGTCCCAGCCACAGGCCGATGACCAGCCCCCCAAGTCCTGCCCATGTCCACGCCATTGGCAGTTCGGGTGCGGTACCGGCCCAGGCCAGCGGGCTGGCCATGGCCAGCAATAGCAGGCCGACAGCGCCATGTGGATTACAGATGCGTGTGCTGATGTCTTTCAATATTTATTTACCCCGTTTCACTCACCGGTCTTTTCCCTGGAGACAATCGGAAAAGCCGGTATGTGCTGCCTGCATGATTGGTCTGTCTATTGCGTGTCATGGCGACCCTGCTTTCTCCATCATGGCATTTGCCAGCGAAAGTGCGATGAGGAAAATCAGACCTTGCTCACCCATATCGTCGTTTTCATGCAACAAATACAGTATGCTGTGGTGATTGTTGTGGAGCGGTGTATGGATTACTTCCCGATTTTTCTCAAATTGCAGGATGCCCCCTGTCTGGTGGTGGGCGGTGGCGATGTCGCCTTGCGCAAGGTTCGTCTGCTCAAGGCCGCAGGAGCCTGTCTGACCGTGGTGGCGCCGCAATTGAGCGGCGAACTGGGACAGATGGCGGAGCGGGGCGAGGTGAGATGGCTGCCCCACTGCTTTGCCGCCGAACAGGTGGCGGGCATGCGTCTGGTGGTGGCTGCCACCAATCAGCGGGCCGTCAACCAGCAGGTGTCCCTGGCCGCGCAGGAGAGCAATATTCCGGTCAATGTCGTGGATGATCCGGTGTTGTCCACCTATATCACGCCAGCCATCATCGACCGTTCCCCGCTGGTGATCGCGGTTTCTTCCGGTGGCGGCGTCCCCGTGCTGGCCAGGCTGGTGCGTGCCCGGCTGGAAAGCATCATCCCGGCCGGATTCGGTTTGCTGGCGGCATTTTCCGCACGTTTCCGCGACCGGGTGAAGGCGCGCTTTAGTGATGTGGAGGCCCGCCGCTGCTTCTGGGAAAGCGTGCTGGAAGGCCCGGTGGCCGAGGCAGTGATGAATGGCCGTGAAGCGGCGGCCGAAGTGGAAATGGAAAGACGGCTGACGAGTGCGGAGGATCACCCCAGTGGCGCGGTGTATCTGGTCGGGGCCGGGCCGGGTAATCCCGACCTGCTGACTTTCCGTGCCTTGCGCCTGATGCAGCAGGCCGATGTGGTGCTGCACGATAATCTGGTGGCACCGGAATTGCTGGAGCTGGTACGGCGCGATGCCGAACGTATTTATGTGGGCAAGGCGCGTGCCAATCACACGCTGCCACAGGAAGACATCAATCAGCTGATGGTGCGTCTGGCGCGTGAAGGCCGACGGGTATTGCGTCTCAAGGGCGGCGACCCCTTCATCTTCGGACGCGGTGGCGAGGAAATCGAAACCCTGGCCGAGCATGGCATCCCGTTTGAAGTGGTGCCTGGCATTACCTCGGCCAATGGCGCAGCCAGTTATGCCGGTATACCCTTGACCCATCGCGACCACGCCCAGTCAGTGACCTTTGTCACCGGCCACAAGAAGGACGGTAGTATTGATCTGGACTGGCCGGCACTGACCCGCCCCGATCAGACCGTCGTGGTCTACATGGGGCTGACCATGGCAGCCGAGTTGTGCGCTGCCTTCATTCAGCATGGTAAGCCGGAGGAGACACCGGCCGCGGTGATCGAATGGGCCACCACTGCGCGGCAGCGCACGCTGACCGGAACATTGGGCAGCCTGCCGGCGCTGATTGCTGCCTATGGTGTTGCGTCACCGGCGCTGATCATCGTGGGCAGTGTGGTGTCATTGGCGGATAAACTCGCCTGGTATCGGCGGGTGGAAAACGAGCCTGCTACAATAGCCGCTTCGCAGCAGACATGAGCACAGCCCGCCACGGTGCGGCTGTGTGCCAATAATCGTTACGGACAAGAAGACTCGGGCATGGTTGGTGTACTCGTCATTTCTCATGGCAATCTGGGCGCCTGTCTACTGGACTGCGCCCGGCACGTATTAGGCCGGGACCCGGACAATATCGCCACGCTGGCGGTAGAAAAAACCGAGGATCCGGATCAGAAACTGGTCGAAGCCGCTGCGCTGGTGGCAAGCCTGGAACAAGGCGATGGCGTGGTGGTGCTGACCGATATGTATGGCGGTACGCCATCCAATATTGCCAGCCGCCTGATCAATCCAGGCAAGGTTGAGGCCGTCGCCGGCATCAGCCTGCCGATGCTGGTGCGTGCGCTCAGCTATAGCAGCCAGCCGCTGGAAATCGTGGTCAGCAAGGCCATTACCGGCGGGCTGGAGGGCGTACTTTATATTCTTCCAGGGGACGGTAATGCTGCGCGTTGAAATACAAATTATCAATAAACTTGGCCTGCACGCGCGGGCTTCGAGTAAATTCACCCAACTTGCCAGCCGCTTCAAGAGCGATGTGGGCATTGCCCGCAATGGTCGCCGTGTCAACGGCAAGAGCATCATGGGTGTGATGATGCTGGCCGCAGCCAAGGGCTCCACCGTGGAGTTGGATGTCGATGGCGCCGACGAGCAAGAAGCGCTGGATGCCTTGGTGGCACTGATCAATAACCGGTTTGACGAGGCTGAATGAATCAGCCCGCTTAAGGAGGGGATGGGACGATGAATATCACCCTGCATGGTGTGGCCATTGGTGGCGGCATCGCGATTGGCCGGGCCCATCTCATCTCGCGCAGCATGGACGATGTGGCGCATTACGGCCTGGAGGATGCAGAAATCCCGGCCGAAATGACCCGTTTCGACGAGGCCGTGCGCGCTACCCGCAAAGAGCTGGAAATGCTGTGGGGCAGCATTCCGGAGAACGCCCCGGCCGAGCTGGGGGCCTTCCTGTCGCTGCACATCATGCTGCTGGGTGATGTCACCATCTCGCGCGAGCCGCGGGAAATCATCGAAAAGCAGCGCTGCAATGCCGAATGGGCCTTGAAGCTGCAATGCGACCTGCTGGTGGAGCAGTTCGACGCCATTGAAGAAGACTACCTGCGCGAGCGCAAGAACGATGTGCTGCAGGTAGTGGAGCGCATCTTCAAGAACCTGGCCGGGCATGCACCGCAATTGCCAGCCCCGGGCGATCTGCTGGATGACACCATTCTGGTGGCACATGATCTGTCGCCAGCCGACATGGTGTATTTCAAGGACTCCAGCTTTGCCGCCTTTGTCACCGACGTCGGCGGTGCCACTTCGCATACCGCGATTCTGGGGCGCAGCCTGGATCTGCCGTCCGTCATCGCCCTGCATCACGCCCGCGAGCTGATTCGCGAGGAAGAGCAGATCATCGTCGATGGCCAGCAGGGCGTGCTGATCGTCAATCCGGATGAACTGGTGCTGAGCGAATATCGCCGCCGCCAGCGCGCCTGGCGCGATGCCAAGCGCAAGTTGTCCTCCATCCGCAAGTCCGATGCCAAGACCAAAGATGGCACGGTGGTGGAACTGCTGGCCAATATCGAACTGCCGCAGGATGTGGACGTGGTGAAGAGCTCCGGTGCCGCCGGGGTGGGGCTGTTCCGCAGTGAGTTCCTGTTTCTGGGCCGTGATACCCTGCCGACCGAGGACGAACAGTTCGAGGCTTACCGCAAGGTGGCGGAGGAAATGAAAGGGCTTCCGGTCACCATCCGCACCATGGACCTGGGGGCGGACAAGAACCCGAAATGGCTGAACCACGATGTGGCAGACAACCCGGCTCTGGGCCTGACAGGCATCCGCTTGTGCCTGGCCGAGCCGCTGATGTTCCGCGCCCAGCTGCGGGCCCTGCTGCGCGCATCGGTGCATGGCAAGATCAAGATCCTGTTCCCCATGCTCAATTCGCTGGGCGAACTGAAGCAATCCATTGCCCAGCTGGATTACGCCAAGCAGGAACTGCACGAAGAAGGACTACCGTTCGACGACAAGGTCGAAGTGGGAGCCATGATCGAGATCCCTTCTGCCGCGCTGGTGGTGGGGAGCTTCATCAAGTATGTCGATTTTCTGTCTATCGGCACCAATGACCTGATCCAGTACACCCTGGCCATCGATCGTAACGACGATTCGGTCAGCCATCTGTACGACCCGGTCCATCCGGCGGTGCTCAAGCTGATCCTGCACACCATCCGCACCGGCATCAAGGGCGGGGTGCCGGTATCGGTGTGCGGCGAGATGGCAGGCGATCCACGCCTCACCCGTTTGCTGCTGGGCATGGGCTTGCGCAAGTTCTCCATGCACCCGGCCAGCCTGCTGGCGGTCAAGCGCATGGTGCTCAATACCCATCTGGACGATATAGCGCCCATTGCGGGACGCATGCTTCGATCCGAAGACCCTGATAAAATCGCCGATCTTTTGCAACTGCTGAATGTCGAGCCGGATGCCTGATCCGGCTTTTGTTTACCCTATCTATGCTTAACGATTTCATCGATCTGAACCAGGTGCGGCGCGTCTTGGTCATCAAACTGCGCCACCATGGGGATGTCCTGCTGACCTCTCCGGTATTTACCGCCTTGCAACAGCAGGCGCCACAGCTGGAAATCGATGCGCTGGTCTATCGTGATACACAGGAAATGCTCAGTCTGCATCCGGCCATCAGTCAGTTGCACACCATAGACCGCAACTGGAAGAAGCTGGGACTGTTCGGTCAATTGAAGGCCGAGCTGGAGCTGATTTCCACCTTGCGCCAGCGTCGTTACGATCTGGTCATTACCCTGACCGAGCACAAGCGCGGCGCCTGGCTGGTACGCCTGCTGTCTCCACGCTGGTCGGTGGGGCCGGACGGTCCGTATGGCAAGCTGTTCCGCAAAAGTTTTACCCACCGCTATCTGCAAGTGCCGGGTAATCGTCGCCATACCATTGAAATCCATCTGGATGCCTTGCGCCGCATCGGGGTCTATCCCGCTGTTGATCAACGTCGGCTGACACTGGTGCCCGGCCACAATGCCGAAGCCACGCTGGCGGCCAAGCTGGAACAGCAGGGCTTGCAGGCCGGACAGTACATTCTGGTGCACCCGACCTCGCGCTGGCTGTTCAAGAGCTGGACGGTGGAAAACATGGCCGCATTAATCAATACCCTGCAACAGCGCGGTCAGCGCGTGTTGCTGACTGCCGCGCCCAGCCCGGACGAGATGGCCATGCTGGCGGATATCCAGTCACGGCTGACGATGCCTGTTGCCAGCCTGGCCGGCCAGCTCAGCCTGAAGGAACTGGCCGCCGCCATCGATAACGCCCGCCTGTATATCGGCGTGGACTCTGTTCCCATGCATATTGCCTCGGCGATGAAAACGCCCTGTGTGGCGCTGTTCGGTCCATCCGGCGATATTGAATGGGGACCATGGCAGGTGCCACATCGCGTGGTTGCCGCCCGGCTGCCCTGCCGCCCCTGTGGCAATGCCGGCTGCGGCGGCGGCTGGAACAGTGAATGCCTGAACCTGATCAGCCTGCAACAAGTCATGGACGCGGTGGATGCCGTATTGGGAGAAACCGCATGACCCGTCTGGCCATCATCCGGCAGAAATACAACCCGGCTGGCGGTGCCGAACGCATCGTCAGCGCCATTCTGGGGCAACTCAAAACCCGGCCCGAGCTGGAGCCGGTGCTGATCAACCGCAACTGGGAACAACTGGAAGGCGTGGCGGTATGCCGTGTCAACCCCTTCTATCTGGGCAGCATCTGGCGCGACTGGGGTTTTGCCCGTGCAGCGCAGCGGGCCTGGAAGCAGCTTGGTGCCGATCTGGTGCAGTCGCATGAGCGTATTCCAGGTTGCCATGTGTTCCGGGCGGGGGACGGTGTGCATGCCGCCTGGCTGGACGCACGTGCCGTGGGCAAAGGCTGGCGGCACAAGTTGTCGGTCTGGTGCAATCCCTATCACCATTTCATGCTGCGCATGGAGCGCGCCATGTTCAGTCATCCCGATTTGCGGGCAGTGATCTGCATTTCCGAGATGGTCAAACAGGATGTACTACAGCGTTTTCCGGTCAAACCGGAGCAATGCGTGGTCATCCATAATGGCGTGGATTGTGAACGCTTCAATCCTGTGGCGGCGCGCGAGCGACGTGCTGCTTTGCGGACCCAATATGGTATCGCGGCAGATGCACCGGTGCTGGTGTATGTCGGTTCCGGCTTTGAGCGCAAGGGTGTGGCGCAGGCCATTCGTTCCATCGTGCAGCAAGCGGATGTCCATCTGGTAGTGGTGGGGGGCGACAAGAAACTGACGCACTATCAACAGCTGGCCAAGACGCTGGGCGTGGCCGGACGGGTGCATTTCACCGGTCCGCAAAAAGATGTGCTCAGTCATTACGGCATGGCCGATGGTTTCATCCTGCCCACTGTGTACGAGCCATTTGGCTCTGTGGTGGCAGAAGCCATGGCCTGTGGCCTGCCGGTGCTGACCAGCACCCGCTGCGGTGGCGGCGAGTGTGTCACGCCAGCTAAGACGGGCTGGCTGGCTGAGCCGCAGGATACCGCGACCTGGCAACAGAATGTCGCCGCCTGGCTGGCCGCACGCTCACAGTGGCCGCAAATGGCCGAACAAGCCCGTGCCCGTGTGCTGGTGCAGACCGAGCAGCATATGGTGGCGCAGATGATGTCCCTGTATGGCCGCCTGCTGCAGGCGAGTGGCAAGAATAATAATGATTGACTTAGTGGGACGGGAATGATGAGGGAGAGCCGTTTTCCGGGCAGGGTGCTGATTTTCCTGTCCTTGCTATTGCGCCTGCCATTCCAGTGGCTGCGACGCAAACCAGCGCGGGATGAAGTCAGCCGCATCCTGATATTGCACCAGTTTCTACTGGGCGATGCCCTGATGGCCACCAGCCTGTTGGCCAAGGCCCGCGAACAATATCCGCTAGCGGATATCATCATGGCCTGCCCGCCGGGGCAAGCAGCATTATATGAACGGCGGCCCTACGGCGTGCGAGCCTTTCCCTGGCATATCCGCAATTTTGCCTCGGTGTGTCAGCTGTTTGCCATGCCGCGGTTTGACATGGTCTTGTTGATGGGGGAAAACCGGCTCAGCTATCTGGCCCGTGCCATTGGCGCACGCTGGATTGTTGGTTTTGCCGCCGAACAACCGGCAAGCAAGAACTGGCTGCTGGATGAGGCGGTACCGTATGCGGATCAGCCTGAAGCGTGGACGGATACTGCTGCGCGTTTGCTGGAGGGGCCGGAGCCTCGTCCCTATCGTGTAGAAGACTGGCCCATGGCAGTACAAGTCATGCCAGACTTGCCTGACCATTACGTGGTGCTGCATGTGGGAGCCAGCTCGGCAACGCGTTTCTGGCCGGCAGATCGCTGGCGGGAACTGGCGGCGGGAATACGTGAACGGGGACTGGCCGTAGTGTGGTCATGTGGGCCGGGGGAAGATGCCTTGCTGCGGGAGATTGCTCCAGATGTGGGGGATACGGTGATGGCCGGAAATCTGACCCTGCTGCAATTGCGCCAGTTACTGGCGGGTGCTCGAGCCTGCGTCTGTCCGGATACGGGAGTGGCACACCTGGCCAAGATTGCAGGTACGCCACTACTGATGCTGTTTGGTCCTGGCAGTGAGGTGCTGTTTGGAGCCAGCCGTTTTTTTGTCAACTATCGCTGCCTTGGTGTCGGTCCTGACTTGTTTCCCTGCCGTAACCAGCGCAGCGTGCATCATCGCGATGTGGATTGGGCGCTGCGTTGTTTCCGACGTTTCGGGAATGGGGATGGGCAATGCAAGCGTGCATTGTGCATGGAAGCGATCCATGGCTGCGATGCATTACCGAAATTGAATTCATTACTGGATTGTCATGATAACTAGAGCTGAGCAAGCTGGCAGGCTCAGGTCCGTCGGAAGGTGGCTTTCTCCTTTTGGGAGCAACTGTGCCTGATTGGATCCTATTCACCGAATCCTCGCCCAATGTCGGTGGCCAGGAGTTGCAGCTGATGCAGCAGATGCGCCAGATGCAGCAGCGCGGCTGGCGTACCATGCTGGCCTGCCGTCCAGGCAGTCGGGTGGAGGAAGTTGCCTTGCAGCAGGGACTGTCGGTATTGCCGGTACGCTTTCGCAATAGCCTGCACCTGCCATCGATTGCCATCCTGCGACGCTGGATCAGTCAGCATAAGCCGCGGCTGGCTATCTGCCATAGTGGCCATGACAGCAATAATCTGGCGATTGCCGCCCGGCTGGTGTGGCAGCGTCCTTTCTTGCTGCGCTCCCGAACCTATCAGCCGGGCAAGCCCTCTGCCTGGTCGTATAACCGGCTAGTGGATGCCACCATGGTCCCTAGCCATTATCTGCGCGATGCCTTGCTGCAGAATCCGGCCATCCGGCCGGAGCGCGTGCACGTAGTCTACCCGGGCATTGATTTTTGCGGCCTGGATGCGGCGGTATCACAGGCCTTGCCCGCACATGTGGCTGACTGGCTGGCTGCGGCTAGCGGTCCGGTGCTGTTGCATGCGGCCATGCTGCGTGGGGAAAAAGGCCATCTGACCATTTTGCAGGCCATGGACCGGTTGCGGCACAGCCATCCCCACTGGCGTTATCTGGTGGCAGGAGAGGGAGTGGCCCGGCCGCAGATCGAGGCGGAGATTGAGCGCCTTGGGCTGGCCGACCGGGTCTTGCTGGCGGGTGTGGTGTCCCAGGTGGCACCGCTGTACCGCTGTGCCGATCTGCTGCTGATGCCTTCGACTTACGAGCCGCTGGGCATGTCGCAGATCGAGGCGCTGGCCCTGCAGTGCCCGGTGCTGGCCAGTAATACCGGTGGCATTCCGGAGACAGTGACGGATGGCCAGACCGGTATGCTGGTAGAGGCGGGTAACGAAGAGGCGTGGGCCAGGGCGATTGCCGAGGCGCTGGACCACATGGCACGGCAGCAGCAGCTGGCACGGGCAGGATCACTTGATGTCCGTCAGCGCTTTGCCCCTGAGAGTAATTTGCGCCAGATACTGGCCTTGAGCGGGTTGGCGGATCAGCCATCCCTTGCGCAGTGAATTGAATGGAAGATCATCTTGAAACATAGTTGGCCAATTTACCGTCGCCTGCTGGGCTACCTGGCGCGGTACTGGAAGGTATTTGCCCTGTCGCTGGTCTCCATGACCGTTGCGGCGCTGACCGAGCCGGCATTTGCCCGGCTGATGAAGCCGCTGATTGATGGCGGCTTTGTCAACAAGGATCCCAAGGCCATTGTCTGGGTACCGATGGCCATCATCGGGGTATTCTTGATCCGGGGTGTCACCAGCTTCATCAATGAATACACCTCCAGCTGGCTGGCCGGGCATCTGGTGCAGACACTACGCCAACAGATGTTTGCCAAGATGCTGCGCCTGCCGGTGCAGTACTATGCCGACAATCAATCGGGGCGGCTGGTATCGCGGATTTCCTTTGATGTGAACCAGGTCACCGAGGCCGGTTTCAATGTCATCACCGTGACGGTGAAGGATGGCGTGACAGCGGCCAGCCTGCTGGCCTGGTTGCTGTATATCGATTGGCAGCTGACCATTATCTGCCTGGTGGTGATGCCGGTGGTGACGGTCTGCATGCGCATGGTGGCCAAGCGTTTGCGTGGACTGGCATTGGAAAACCAGCAGCACATGGCCGAGCTGACCCAGATCCTGGGTGAGGGAGTGGATTGCCAGAAGGTGATCAAGGTCTATGGTGGCGAGCAGTATGAAGAGGCACGTTTTAATGCCGCCGCACAGGCCATTCGTCGCAATGGCGTGAAGCAGAGCGCGGCCAGTTCGGCCAATACCGGGGTGACCCAGTTGATGATTGCCTGTGCCCTGGCGGCCATCCTGTATTTTGCTGCCATGCGTGCCCAGCACGGGGTGTTCACCGCTGGTGATTTCATGTCCTTCCTGACCGCCATGATGCTGCTGTTTGCACCGGTGAAACGCATCACCGGGATTTCGCAAGCCATGCAGCGCGGTCTGGCGGCAGCGGAGAGTGTATTTGCCTTTCTGGATGAGCCTGGCGAGCCGGATCACGGCACGCAAAGCCTGCCCACCACGCAAGGACGCTTGCGTTTTGACAAGGTCTCCTTCACTTACCCCGGTGCCGAGCGCACGGTATTGCAAGGCGTCAGTCTGGAAGTCAACTCTGGTGAGACCGTGGCACTGGTTGGTTCCTCGGGCAGTGGCAAGACCACGCTGGTCAGCCTGATTCCCCGCTTTTACGAGCCACTGTCCGGGCGTATCACGCTGGATGGTCTGGCGTTGCAAGACATCACCCTGGCAGATTTGCGCCAGCATATCGCCATGGTGAGTCAGGATGTGGTGTTGTTCAATGACAGCGTGGCCGCCAATATTGCTTATGGCTCCAGCCAGCATGTCAGCCGCGAACAGATTGTCGAAGCGGCCCGGGCCGCCAATGCACTGGAGTTCATCGAGGCCATGCCGGAAGGGCTGGATACGCAGATTGGCGAGAATGGCGTGCGTTTGTCGGGTGGTCAGCGTCAGCGCCTGGCGATTGCCCGTGCGCTGTTGAAAAATGCGCCGCTACTGATTCTGGATGAGGCCACCTCGGCACTGGATACCCAGTCGGAGCGGCTGGTACAGGCCGCGCTGGAAAATCTGATGAAGAACCGCACCACCATCGTGATTGCCCACCGCTTGTCCACGATTGAAAACGCAGATCGCATCATCGTCATGCATCAGGGACAGATTGCCGAACAGGGCAGCCATCAACAGCTGATGCAGCAAGATGGTCTGTATGCCCGTCTGCACAGCCTGCAATTCAGTGAGCCGGAGGCCGATCCGGCTTGATATTTGCTGAAGTTGTCTGCCAAAAAACAGGCTGCCCGTGGGCAGCCTGTTTTGCTGAGAGAGCACAAGCCTGTGGTATCAGGCCTTGGCGAACAAGGGGTCCTGGGGAGCCAGTCTGCGGCCAGCCTCCTGGATGGTGAACCAGACCGGCTGGTCCTTGACCTGGGCCTGGATGTCGCGAGCCAGACGGCAGTAGGCCTTGCCATTGCCTTCGGTCGAATAGGCACGCAACAGCGTGACCTTGATTGACAGATTATGCGGTTCATCCGCCATGGCATCTTGCAGTACCCGTACCGCATCGCTGGTGCGACCATAGGCCAGAAAAACCTCAGCTTCTCCCACCGGGTCTATGCCGCGAGCTTGCGGCTTTTTGTAAGTGGCCTTACGCCACAGGGTGCGGCTAATGTAGTAAGCGCTCATCAGGCCGAAACTGGCCGTCAACGCAGTAATGGCATCCACCTGGGCTTCCCTCCGAGATTCTCTCTCTGCTTGAATTATGCAGTCGATTATTCGGCTAGCCAGCCTTTGCCGCAATCCGTAAAACTCCTTAATAGGCTTAGGGTTTTTGCTGGAGGCAGGCTTGGAAGCCCGGTGGCATGGGGATGTCGCGGGAAAAAGCAGGCAGGACGGCACAGTGCAAGATGAACTGCTGCGCCTGACCGTAGCAGGGAATGGTCAGGGCAGCAGGCTGCATCGGGAAGGGCTTACTGGGTGGCCAGGGCAGGGTCGATCAGTGGGCCACTGAACAGTTGCTCAAGCAGGGGAGTCGGCAAGCCTGGCTGGATCACGGCTTGCCCCAGCTGTTTGAGCAGCACAAAGCGGATGACGCCGCTTTCCACTTTCTTGTCATGGCCCATATGGCGTATCCATTCCGCACTGCCAAAGTCCGGGCTACGTACCGGCAAACCGGCAGCGGCAATCAGGGTCTGTACCCGGTCCACATCCTGCGGTGACAGCCAGCCCATGGCCTGCGAGGCCGCTGCTGCCAGTACCATGCCGGCACCCACGGCTTCGCCATGCAGCCAGTGGCCATAGCCAAGACCTGCCTCGATAGCGTGGCCGAAGGTATGGCCCAGATTGAGCAGGGCACGTACGCCGTGTTCCTTTTCATCCTGACCGACGATTTCTGCCTTCATTTCGCAGGAACGACGTACTGCATACTGCAGTGCCTCGGGGTCCCGGGAGCGCAGCTTGTCCATATTGGCCTCCAGCCAGTCAAGGAAAGCAGCATCGCCCAGCAGGCCGTATTTGATGATTTCGGCAATGCCGGCCGACAGTTCGCGGTCGGGCAGGGTGGCCAGCAAATCCATGTCGGCCAATACCAGCCGCGGCTGGTAGAAAGCACCGATCATATTCTTGCCCAGTGGATGGTTGATGGCGGTCTTGCCGCCGACCGAGGAGTCCACCTGTGCCAGCAGGGTGGTGGGAATCTGGATGAAGGGCGCGCCACGCTGATAGCAGGCTGCGGCAAAGCCGGTCATGTCGCCGATGACGCCACCACCCAGGGCGATCAGGGTGGTCTTGCGTTCGGCATTGGCGGCCAGCAGAGCATCGAAAATCAGATTCAGGGTCTGCCAGTTCTTGTGGGCCTCCCCGTCAGGCAGGACCACCGGAATGCAATGCACGCCATGCTTTTCCAGCTGGCGAGTCAGACGCGCCAGATACAACGGCGCGACCACTTCATTGGTGATGATGGCAACCTGCGGGATGGGAAGGTGCGGCAGAATCAGCTCAACCTGCTCGAGCAGTCCGTGGCCGATGTGAATGGGGTAGCGGGTGTCCGGTAAGGTGAGGTCGAGCGTGATCATGAGTTTCAGGTCTTGGTTGGAATGGTGTGCAGCTGATCAAGCAGACGGCTGACCAGCAGATTGACATTCTGCTGAGAGGTGTCAACCACGATGTCGGCCACTTCGCGGTATAGCGGGTCGCGTTGTTCCAGCAGGCCTTGTAACTTGGCGCGCGGGTCTGCGGTCTGCAGCAAGGGGCGGTTCTTGTCATGCATGGTGCGGGCCAGCAAATCATCAATGGTGGCGCGCAGGTAGATCACCACGCCGTGCTGGGACAATTCGGCCCGGTTCTCTGGGCGCAGCACCGCTCCGCCACCCGTTGCCAGCACGATATTGTTCATTTTGGCCAGATCGGCGATCACCGAGCTTTCGCGATCCCGAAAGCGCAATTCACCTTCGATGTCGAAGATGGTGGCAACACGAACGCCAGTTCGCGCCTCGATTTCATGATCCGAGTCGTAGAAGGTTTTACCGGTCTTGCGTGCCAGGGCTCTGCCTACGGTGGTCTTGCCGGCACCCATCAGCCCGACAAGAAAAAAATTGCCTGCCATGTTCTCCATGGCAGGCATTGTAGCTGATGCTGACCGGGTCTGTCTGCGCTGGCCGGGGACAAAATCGGCGCTGGCAGAGGCGGTGGCTAGCGGTTTTGCAGATTCAGATCTTCCACCACGCGCGGGGTGATGAAAACCAGCAGCTCGGTGCGGTTGTTCTTGTCCACCTTGCTGCGGAACAGGGCGCCCAGGAAAGGAATATCTCCCAGCAGCGGAACCTTGTTGGTGGTGCTGTCCAGTGTCTGCTGGTAGATGCCGCCAATCACCACCGTACCACCGTTTTCCACCATCACCTGGGTCTTGACGACCTTGGTATCGATGGCCGGTGTACTGTTGACGATGAGGGTTGTGCTGACCGTGTCCTTGTTGATCTGGATTTCCATCAGCACACGGTTATCCGGGGTGATTTGCGGCGTCACCTTCAGGCTGAGGTTGGCTTTCTTGAAAGACACCGAGGTGGCGCCACTGGAGCTGGCTTCCTGATAGGGAATTTCCGTACCCTGTTCGATGCTGGCTTCTACCCGGTCTGCAGTCATGATGCGCGGATTGGCCAGCACCTTGCCCTTGTCACCGGTTTCCATCGCATCCAGCTCCAGGCCAATGGCGGCACGCGAACCGGCACCAAATACCGCGCCGATCGAGTTATAAGTACCGGACAAGCCCAGGTTGACACCAGAGTTGAGCGGGATGGTGCCGCTAGCGGCTCCAGTGGCAATATTATGGCTGGTTATCGCATCGGTCACGCTACCACCAAGACTGAGCCCGGAACTGGTGCGTGCCACATTGAGTTTTACGCCCAGGCTCTTGCTCCAGTCATCGGTGGCTTCGACAATACGCGCTTCGATCAGCACCTGTTTGACCGGGATGTCGGTCTTGCTCACCAGATCGCGAATCTTGTCGATCACGCTCTGGGTGTCATTGATGATCAGGGTATTGGTTTTCGGATCAATCAGGGCGCTGCCACGTGAAGACAGCAGGCCATTGTTGGCTGTGTTATTGGCACCGCTTGTCGTACTGCTGCCATCCAGTATCTTCTTGAAGTCTTCTGCCGAACGATAACGCAACACGAAGGTTTCTGAACGTACCGGTTCCAGTGCACTCAGTTGCTGCTTGCCTTCCAGTACCTGCTTGTCGCGAGCCAGCAGTTCTTCGCGGGGGGCAATATTGATGATGTTGCCATTGCGACGCTGATCCAGGCCCTTGGTCTGCAAAATCAGATCCAGTGC
>JAFANL010000132.1 GCA_019232735.1 Aquitalea sp.
CGCTGCATGGATGGCACCGAGCGCTGGGTCTCCGAAAGTGCCCGCGGCGTGTTCAACAAGGAAAACCAGCCGGTTTTCATTGACGGCGTGATCCTGGATATTTCGCAACGCAAGATCATGGAACTGGCCATGCAGGAAGCCAAGGAAAGGGCGGAAACCGCCGCCAGAACCAAAAGTGCTTTCCTGGCCAATATGAGCCACGAAATTCGCACCCCGATGAATGCCATCATCGGTTATACCGACCTGCTGCAAGAGGCTGAAATGGGTGAGGAACCCAAAAAGATGACCGAGATCATCAATCAGTCCGCCAGAGGGCTGCTGGGCTTGATCAATGACATTCTCGATACCGCCAAGCTGGAACAAGGCGCGGTCGAACTGGAAGAAGTAGCGTTTTCCCTGCGCGAGGTCTGCCTGCAGACCATCAATACGCTAAAACTGGCCACGGAACGCAAGGGCGTGGCACTGACGCTGGAATATCCGGCTTCGGTCACGGATTGTTATATCGGTGACGCCATGCGCATCCGGCAGATCTTGCTCAATCTGCTGGGTAATTCCGTCAAATTCACCGAACATGGCGAGGTTCGGCTCAGCGTATCCCAACAGGACAGGCAGCTGGCCCTGACCATTACCGATACCGGCATCGGCATGAGTCCAAGTGCGCAGGCCAAGTTATTCAAGCCTTTTTCACAAGCCGATGTTTCAACCTCGCGCCGCTTTGGCGGCACCGGCCTGGGTACCACCATAGCCATGGAGCTGGTGAAGAAGATGGGCGGGCAGATCCGTGTCGAAAGCACCGAAGGCAAAGGGTCGGTCTTTACCGTATGCCTCCCGCTGCCGGTAGCGGAAACCCTGCCCCCCGCCAGCCCGGTGATGGCCGATGTCAAATTGCCACCGCTGGACATCCTGGTGGCCGACGACGTTGCGCAAAACCTCAATCTGATCAAGATTCTGCTGAAAAAGCGTGGCCATGCCGTCACCACCGCCATGAATGGCGAAGAAGCCTTGCAGCTATGGCGCCAGCACGATTTCGACATCATCCTGATGGATGTGCAAATGCCGGTCATGGATGGGCTGGAGGCCTGCAAGATCATCCGCGCCAGTAACGGGGATGCGGACAAGCACGACATTCCCATCATCGCCCTTACCGCCAGCGTACTGCAGGAAGACCGCACGGCGGCAGAGGCTGTCGGCATGAGTGGTTTTGCCTCCAAGCCGATTGACATCAAGCAACTGGAGCAGGAAATGCAACGCGCCCTGCACGCGACCTTGAGCTAGGCTGCGTGCAGGGCCAAAGCGCTTACTGCGGCCAGGCCAGGCTATAGAGCTTGTCGTTATTGGCGTAGGACTTGCGGATCTGCGCCTTTACCGCCGGTGAAGTCTGATAGATGCGGATGAAGCGGGCCAGGCGCGGATCGCCGGCATTATCGTCCCGGGCGACAAAGCGGATGGCGTAATGACTGTCATCCTTGCCAGAGAACAGCAAGGCCGCGCCGGGGTCCAGCACCTTGGCCGCGGCAATGAAGTGAGGATAGCCCTGTGCCAGGTCCACATCCCCTAGCGCTCGCGCCAGTTGCGGGCCTTCCAGTTCAAGAATCTCCAGATGCTTGGGATTGGCCACAATGTCACGCACCGTCCCGCGCACCCCCACCCCATCACGCAGCTTGATCAATCCGGCTTTTTGCAACAGCAGCAAGCCCCGGCCCTGATTCACCGGATCGCTGGCGATGGCCACCTTGCTGCCATCTTTCAGCTCGGAAAACTGCTTGATGTGGGTGGAGTACAAGCCGATATTGGCCAGAATGCCCACGCCAACCGACTTCAGCCGGAAACCCTGTGACTTGAGCACATTGTCCAGAAAGGGCTGGTGCTGGAAGTAATTGGCATCCAGATCCTTGTTGGCCAGTGCCACATTGGGGGTGGTCCAGTCGGAAAATTCCACGACATCCACGTCCAGCCCCTGCTTCTTGGCCTCCTGGGCGGCTACCTGGACCGAATCGGCATACGCACCCGGCACCACGCCAATGCGCAGGGCGGCGGCGGAAGCATGCAGGCTGGACAACAGGCTGGAAGCCGCCACGATGCTGGCAAACAGATATTTTATTTTCATGCTATTCCCTTGATGTGTGTCGTGAATCAGCGCGGGCGGAAGCTTGCCGCAGCGTGGCGGGCCGGCAGCAGATCGCCGGCACCGAATACCTTGTGCCGCAGGCTGCCTTCCGCATAGGCCGTTTTGTAACTGCCACGGGATTGCAGCTCGGGCACCACCAGCTCGACAAAATCCTCATAGCTTTCCGGTGTCACCGTGCGCGCCAGATTGAATCCGTCGATATCGGTATCACGGATCCAGCCTTCCAGCTCATCGGCCACCTTGGCGGCATCGCCGACAATGGTGGGATAGCGGCTGCCCAGCTTGAAACGCTCCAGCAGTGTGCGCCGGGTCAGCTGGCTGGCGGCGGCGGTGGCCGCTGCGGACTGGATGGCATTGCTGCCGCCGTATTCGATGGGGTCATCCAGACCGTAGCGGCTGAAATCCACCCCAATGCTGCTGGCAAAGTGGGCCAGGCCCGCCTCCGGGCTGGCATAACGCCAGTATTCTTCAAATTTCTGCTGCGCTAGCGCTGCGCTGCGGTCGACAATGACGGTGATGCCGATGAAGATCTTCACGTCCTCGGCCCGCCGGCCCTGGGCGATGGCCTGCTGACGGATTCCCCTGACCAGCTGGCGCGTTTTTTCCTTGTCCTGCGCGGCGATGAAGATCCCCTCCGCATGCCGGGTGGCAAACTGCTGGCCGCGTGCCGAGCTGCCCGCCTGGAACAGCAAGGGGGTGCGCTGGCGCGATGGCTCACTCAGATGGTAACCATCCAGCTGGTAGAACGGCCCCTGGTGCCGGATGCGATGAATCCTGGAGGCATCGGCAAACTGTCGGCCCGCCTTGTCCCGCAAGGCGGCACCCTCTTCCCAACTGCCTTCCCACAGCTTGTACACCAGTTCCAGGTAATCCTCGGCCCGGTCGTAGCGTTTGTCGTGCTCGTCCTGCACCGGCAGCCCCATGGCACGGGCACCGCTGTCCAGGTAACCGGTGACGATGTTCCAGCCCACCCGGCCCTGGCTCAGGTGGTCCAGCGTGGACATGCGACGGGCAAACAGATACGGCGGCTCGTAGCTGAGATTGGCCGTCACGCCAAAACCCAGATGCCGGGTGACGGCGGCCATGGCCGGCACCAGCAAGGCCGGGTCGTTGACCGGCAATTGCACTGCCTCGCGCGCGGTCAGGTCGATGGACTGCTGGTAGACATCGTAAACACCGATGATGTCGGCCAGAAACAGGCTGTCGAACAGGCCGCGCTCCAGGGTGCGGGCCAGATCGGTCCAGTACTGCAGCGTGTTGTAGGCGATGGAATTGTCACGCGGATGCGCCCACAGGCCATGATTGATGTGGCCGACGCAGTTCATGTTGAAGGCATTGAGCAAAATCTGCTTGTGCGTCATGTCACAGTGCTCCGTGCCGTGGTGGCAACACATCGTTGAGGTAGTAATTGCCAATGGCGTGGAATTTCCAGCGCACCGGGTCATGCAGGGTGTGGGTGCGGGCATTGCGCCAGTAGCGATCCAGATTGCGTCCTCCCTGTGTGGCACTGGTACCCGCCAGCTCGAAGAGCTGATTGCCTGCCAGCAAGGCGACTTCCGTGGTCAGCACCTTGGCCTCGGCTACTGCCACCGAGGCTTGGGCAATGGCTTCTGCCGCGTGCAACGGTGCCTCATACAGCTGATCCAGCACCCGGCCGGCGCGTTGCAACAAGGACTGAGCCGCATGCACGCGCACGTGCAAGCGGCCCAACCTTTCCAGTAACAAGGGGTCCTGACTGGCCTGCTCCACGCCGGCATCAATCCACGGCCGGGCAAAGTCGCGGATGTAGTGCAGTGTTTCGCCGTAGGCACCCCGAGCCTGACCGATGTCGATGGCGCAATGCAGCAGCTGGGCGAAGGGACCAATGGTGGTGGGGCGGTCAAACGAGGCCTTGAACGGCACCAGCCACTCCGGCTGCACCCGTACCTGGCGGAACTCCACCGAACCGCTGCCCGTCACGCGCTGGCCAAAGCCATCCCAGTCGTCGGTGATGGTAATGCCCTCGCTATGGCGCGGCACAAATGCCAGATAGCTGTCTTCATGCTCATCCACCACCAGCGTGGGAATCCAGTGCGCAAAAATGGCCCCGGTGCAATAAAACTTCTTGCCGTTGATGCGATAGCCATCGCCATCGGCCTCGATACGGGTACGGCGCTTGAAATCCTTGTGGCCGATTTCCGCCAGCGCATTGCCAAAACGGTGACCGTCCAGTGCCAGGCGGTAGAAAAACTGCTTTTGCGCTTCGCTGCCGCCCACGCGTAGCACTTCCAGCGCGTAGTAATGATTCTGGGGAATCTGCGATAGCGAACCATCGGCAGCACTGATGATGGCAATGACTTCAGCCAAGGTGACATGCGACACGCCGGCGCCGCCATATTCGCGGGGCACGGTGATGCCCCACAAGCCACTCTGGCTATAGCTGTCCAGCTCTGCCCATGGCAACTGGCGCTCGCTGTCCCGCCACGCTGCACCAACGGCAAAGCGCTCGGCAAACTGGCGGGCCACTGCCAGTGCTTCTTCATCAGAGGCGATGCGATGCGCCGTTTGCTGTACCGGCGCGGCCTGTTTGATTGCAGTCATAGGGTTAGTTCCACTGATGGCGCGCCGGAAATGC
>JAFANL010000048.1 GCA_019232735.1 Aquitalea sp.
TGGGTGTTCTGTCTCGAAATTACGGATGAGCCGTGCCAGCTGGTAACCATCGGTGTTTGGCATCTGACAGTCGGTCAGCAGTAGGCTGTAATGGCCGTTTTGCCATTTGGCGTAGGCTTCTGCACCATCTTCGGCCAGCTCTACCCGGTAGCCCAGCTTTTCCAGCTGCCTGGTTGCCAGCTTGCGATTGGTTGGATTATCTTCCGCCAACAGGATAGGTAGCGCTGCCTGGTCCTGATTACCCACCAGACTAGCTGGGCCGTGTGGTAACTGTTGCGCTGTTTCTTCCAGTTCTTGTGGATTTGCAACAGTGACCACGAGTAACAATGAGGCACAGCTCCCTTGTCCGACTTCACTTTCCAGTGTCACTTCGCCACCCATCAAGTTCCCCAGACGGCGGCAGATGGTCAAGCCCAGCCCGGTGCCCCCGAAACGGCGTGCAGTATCGGACTCGGCCTGGGAGAATGGCTGAAAAAGTTTGGCCAGACCTTCGGCATTGATGCCGATACCGCTGTCCTGTACTTCGAAACGCAAGGTCTGCGAACTGTCCTCCTCCTCTAGTACCCGCACCCGCAATGCAATCTGGCCGTGTGTCGTAAATTTCACCGCGTTGCTGACAAAGTTCTGCAAAATCTGGCGTACCCGCAAGGGATCAATCATGACAACAGTGGCTACCTGCGGGTCAATGTCCAGTATGAATTCCAGTCCTTTTCGTTCTACGGCCTGTGAATAAAGAGTGTGCACCTGCTCCAGCAGAGGGCGTAGCGCCGTCGGTGTTATCACCACCTCCAGTTTCTCCGCCTCTATCTTGGAAAAATCCAAAATGTCATCAATCAGTCTGAGCAGGGTACGGGCTGACTCCTGAATTGTGTCCACTGAGTCTTTCTGCTCTTGATCCAGCGGTGTCATTGCCAGTAACTCCAGTAGGCCCAGGACACCATTCATCGGTGTACGGATTTCATGACTCATGGTAGCCAGAAAGGCGCTCTTGGCTTTGTTGGCCGCATTGGCCTGATCGCGTGCTTCCAGCAATTCGCGCTCGACGTGCTTGCGCTCGGAAATATCAATACATGCCAGAATCGAGCCCTTCTCGGGCTGATCAGCAATCAAACTCATACCCTCAAACAAAACCCATATCGATGCACCGTTGCTGGTCTTGCATTCAATTTCACAACCGACTTTAGCCTGGTATTGCACCATATTATTCAGCTGGGAGGTCAGTTCAAACCAGCCTTCATCGGACAGCACCAGTTCCATTAGATGGCGGCCCGGCAATTGCTCTTTGCCATTGAGGAATATTGCTTCGGCCATCCGGTTGGCCCGAATAATCTGCATGTCGGCGTTCAATCGTAACAAGCCAACCGGGGATGCGGAGTAGATGGCCTCTTCCTCCTGCAATACTGCACGCAACTGTGCCTCCGAATTAAGGCGACGCTCTTCCTCGGCATAAAATCCCAGAATGCTGGCACAGGAGCTAACCAGAGGGCGGATATCTTTATTTACCCGTTGCGAATCTGCGCTGCGTAGACAGATAAGGGCGTGGATCTGTTCATCCTGTTCCACTGGAAAACTGGCCCATGCAGGCTCGTTGGCCAAGGTTGACATTAGATAACTGACAGGGTCCAATTCCTGCCTGATGCTGTTGAGAGTTGGGAAACTTGTTGGCCATTCCCCAGCCTGCAAATTGATATCGAGGGATGCATCGCTGATATGGAACAGTTCCAGCAAGAACCCATCCGATGCCACTGAGAAACGTTTGAACTCGTCCAGCAACCGGCTCATGACCTGCTCCCGTGGCCAGCGACACAGCATCAGATTTTCCACATGGGAGATGGCAGACAGCATTTCCATGTTGCGTTCCAGCGAGTGTTCGGCCAGCCTGCGCTCTTGTTCATTCCGGACAATCAGCAGATACACGGTATGCGCGGTGCTGTCTTGAAATCGTGTCAGGGTCAATCCGGCAAAAAAGCTGCGCCCGCCACTTTCCATGCCCAGTCCCTGTAAATTGATACCCGCCTCACCCCCAGCAAGCAGCATGGCCTTGTCAAGTTCCTGCTCCATGGTCAGCAACTGATCAATCTGCAAGCCGACAAGCCCCCCTTCGGGATAGGCAAACATGCGTTCTGCTCCAGCCGCTGCGCTCTGGATAATGCCCTTGTCCGTAATGGTCATGATGGCATCACCGGCGGCATCCAGCATGCGCTGCTGATGATTGAGCGGTTGCAGTACCTTGCGAACCATGAAGTACAGCAAGGCTACGCCTAACGCCAGTAGGAAAATGCCCAGCAAGCTGTCCCGCAGTAACAGGTAGCGATAGTGTTGCTGATTTTTTTGGATTAGCGCTCCAGTCATATCGGTCAAGATCATGAATGTGTCGCGTGCGGTGTCTTGCGTGTGCTCCAGTTGCGTTTGCAATTGGGCAAGAGCCAAGGGGTTATTGCCATGCTCACGCAAAATCATGGTTTGCTGCTTGGTCTGGATGTTCAGTTGCAGTGTCAGCTCGGAGAATTGCCGCATACGCTGCGTCAGGCGCGGGTCATTGGCATAGTGGGCATCGGTACGCAGTTTTTCCAGCAGAACGCCGGCCAAGTCCAGCCGGGCGCGCAGATCGTCTTCCTCTGTTTCGCTCAGCATGGCATTGAGTTCTGCCCGCAGTACCAATCCCATTGCCGCCGCCCGCAGGCTGCGTGCGACCAACCAGCCATCCTGCTTGATCGTGTCCAGCAGATTGATGTCGGCACTCCCATTCAGATCAATGCGGTTACCGGTTTTCACCATCATGGAGCTCAGTGTGCTTTGCACATTGCGCATGGCCAGCTCCAGGCCATAGCTCAGGGTCTCGTCGCGTGTGAAGGACTTGTTCAGGCTGGTATTTACTTCGCTGCGCAGTCGTTTGAAGTTTTGCAATTGTGCAGCGAGCTGTTCGCCATAGTGCCGATCGTCTGGCAACTGTTGGAAGGTCTGCAACACTTGGCCACCCCAGAAGTCTGCATCTTGCTGCAGGCGCAGTTGGGCGGCGCGCTCGGCGGTGCTGGGGGGGCTGCTGCGGTTGAGCAAGATGCGAGCTTGGATCGATTCTCGCCGTAAGTGGTCGGCTGCCATGAACAATTGTCTGTCGAAATTGTTCAGTTGCATCACCTGCTCGGCTTGTTGATAGTTGGCCCAGGATGCAGCCAACAGTTCGGCAATCCAGGCCAGCTGGATGCCGCCCAGCATGATGACAATTAACACAACTGCCCGGCTGATAGACAAAGTCTGAAGTACTTTGCTGCTTATTTTTTTTCGCATGATCTACTTCCAGTAGTCGTCAAAGCGATTGAATTTACTTCCCCCTTTATAAGCTGCGGCTTTGCCTGTCCAAGATTTCCATGTACTCGACAATGCTCAAGCTTGTTAAGGTATAGCCATTCTTGATGAAAAATGACGTTGCAATCGATAGCTGTCGGCCTTCATCGACATCTCAATGCCTGCTGTCTTGCCATTCAACGATCTACGCAGTACGAGCCAATAATGGGTCGCAAGTGAATGTGTCTCCGGTTGGAACGGAGCGGGCTAGATCATTCTTTTGCGGGGCAACTTTATTTAATGGATCAACTAGTCGTGATACGGTAGATCAATGTGTTACGGTCATTTTATGATCTGATTTCATTGCCCGTGCACAGCATGGAAAAACAGCCCGGCAAGTGTGTCTTGTCGGGCTGCTTTCATTGAATGGCCGCTTGCCCTTATGGTGCTGAGCGGCGCATGCGCTACAGCGCGGCGGCTGCTTCCACGCACAAGGGTTGCGGGGTGGCGTTGGTGGCGTTCCACACCGCATTGAAGTGGTCGATGACCTGTTCGCCGCGCAGTGCAAAGGCGGACAGGGTGGTGTGGCCGTCGCGGATGACGGTGACCTGATAGCCGCGTGATACCGCATTGCGCAGCGTGCTGTCCACACAGAAGTCGGTGGCGCAGCCGCCCAGCCACAGTTTGTGCACACCCAGTTTGTCCAGCAGTTCCGCTAGCGGGGTGTCGCAGAAGCTGTCGCCGTAGCGTTTGAAAATACGGTGGTCATCCGCTGCGTGCTTGAGTGCCGGGTGTAACTGCCAGTCGGCGCTTTCCCGTTCCAGTCCGGCTTCCTCATGCTGGACAAGGATCACGGGATAGCCATTCCGGCGTGCCTTGGCAATGGCCAGGTTGAGGTTTTCCAGCACGCTATCCAGGCGGGCGGCAGGCTGTTCGCCAGCTACCACGCCACACTGCATATCGATAATCAGCAAAGCCGTATCCGACATAGATCCTCCCGAGTAGCTGGACAGGATAGCAAGCTATGCAAGCAAAAGGTGAAGCGGTTTTGCCCCGCTATTCCCGTGGAGCCATGATGGATCATTGCTTGGAAGGGGTATCAAGGGGCATGGCTATCCGGCTGCCCTGCGGATGGGTTTGGATGATCTGCAGCTTGTAAGTCTCCCGCGTATTCTTCTTCGATACATGTCTGCTATGCCGGGATTTTGTCGAGGCGTTGCCTGCGGTAGCAGGGCTTATGGACTGTATTTGCTGATCACCTGGTTGATGAAACCATCCTGTTTCATGTGATTGATGGCATCGGCAATTTTCGCAGCGTCTGCTGGCGGGAAGGCCAGACCAGCGGCGATCCAGTTCTGGCTGCTATAGATGCGTGCGCCGTTTACTGGCCGCATGCCGGTCTGTTGCATGTAAATGGGGATAAAGGTGGTGGCGGCACCAAAAAAACTGCCGACTCGGCCTACCCTGAGCATTTTGGCCATGTCCTCGAGCGGGCTTTCCACCAGCTGCTCGCTCTTGATGCCTTGTTGCAGCAGCCAGCTACGGACACTGGACCCCGCGCGAATGCCGATCAGGCCGGCGGCGCTGGCTTGTTGCAGGCTATCGAAGGGTGGGCTGCCATCGCGGCTGATGAAGCTGAAATCGGTGGTATTGGTTACGGCAATCCAGCGGAACAAGGGTTCGCGCTCTGGTGTGCGTGCAAAATAGATCATCAAGGCGCTTGTGCTGACCATCACCTCCTGCATCGCCCGTTTCCATGGCCGGATCTTTACATTGGGAGTAAAACCGGCCCGGCGTATGGCCTCGCTACCGATTTCAATCATCATGCCGGGCGTCTGCTCGTCAGCCTGATTGCAGGCCGGGGGCAGGTGGTCACATTCCAGATCGATGGTCCGGGCGGCCTCCTGTGCATGGGCGCACAAGGCGTACAGTAAGCTTCCTGTTAGCACGCTGAGTGGTAAGACTGACATTGCCCTTTCCCTGCTGATGACGCTGGATGGCGAGCTGCACTTTTAGGCATAGACAAGCAGTAGAAAAATGCCAGTGTATTTTTCTGGGTGATGGTTGGTCGCCTGGCTTACCGCTATCCGATCAGGCTGT
>JAFANL010000070.1 GCA_019232735.1 Aquitalea sp.
GCCGCTTACAGCGAATTTTTCCATCAGTACGAAGCTGCCCCCTTGCTGATCGTCAATACCGACCATCTGGAGTTGGTTGATGGTAACGAGGATTTCGAGCTATTGTTGCGCTGCATCAGCGAGATGCGCGGACAGCGCAGCTACTTCAACAAGAGCGTCTGAATACAAGTGACGCCTTGCATTTCCCGACCACACCGAGGAAGTACAGGTATGAAAATTACCGTCAACACCCTGCAGAAGATGGCCGCCGAAGGCCAGAAGATCGTCATGCTCACCAGCTATGACGCAAGCTTTTCCACCCTCCTTGATCAGGCCGGGGTGGAGATTCTGCTGGTGGGCGATTCTCTGGGCATGGTGATCCAGAATCGCGACTCCACCCTGCCGGTGACCATGGAAGAAATGGTCTATCACACCCGCTGTGTTGCAGCCGGTGCCGGCGATGCCATGGTCCTGAGCGACCTGCCTTTCGGCAGCTACCAGGAAAGCCCGCAGCAGGCCTTTGCCAATGCCGCGCGCCTGATGCAAGCCGGGGCCCATATGGTGAAACTGGAAGGGGGCGGCTTCATGGCCGAAACCACCCGCTTCCTGGTGGAGCGCGGCATTCCGGTCTGTTCGCATATCGGCCTGACGCCGCAATTCGTCAATACCTTTGGCGGTTACCGCGTACAAGGCAAGAGCCAGAGCGATGCCGAGCGTCTGCTGGATGATGCACGCAAGCTGGCCGAAGCGGGTGCCAGCCTGGTACTGATGGAGTGCGTGCCGGCCGATCTGGCCCGCCGGGTGACCGAAGCCGTCGCCGTGCCCACCATCGGCATTGGAGCCGGTGCCGAAGTCAGCGGCCAGGTGCTGGTGCTGCACGATATCCTCGGCGTCTATCCGGGCAAGAAGGCCCGCTTCGTCAAGAACTTCATGAATGAGGCCGGCAGCATCCAGGGTGCGGTCGAAGCCTACGTCAAGGCAGTCAAGGCAGGCACATTCCCGGCTGCCGAACATACCTTCTAAGCCAAAAGGGTAAGGAAATGGAAATCATCCGCAGCGTGGCTGCCATGCGTGCATGGCGTCGCCAGGCCGGTAAGCTGGCCTTTGTTCCCACCATGGGTAATCTGCACGAGGGCCATCTGGCTCTGGTGGAGGCGGCGCATCAACACGCCGACAAGGTGGTGGTCAGCATTTTCGTCAATCGTCTGCAGTTTGGTCAGGGTGAGGATTTCGACGCCTATCCGCGTACCTTCGAATCCGACTGCGCCAAGCTGGAAGCCGCCGGGGTGGATGCGCTGTTCTTCCCCACCGAGCAGGAGCTGTATCCGCGCGTGAAGCAGGACTTCAACGTGGAGCCGCCCCATGTCCAGAACGAGCTGTGCGGCGCCTTCCGCCCGGGTCATTTCCGTGGCGTGGCCACGGTGGTGAGCAAACTGTTCAATATCGTGCAACCGGATGTGGCCTGTTTCGGCAAAAAGGACTTCCAGCAGCTGCACGTGATCAAGGCCATGGTGGCTGATCTGAACGTGCCGGTGGAGATTCTCCCGGTGGATACCGGGCGCGCAGCCGACGGCCTGGCGCTGTCCTCGCGCAATGGCTATCTGACGGCTGAAGAGCGTGCCGAGGCCCCGCGCCTGTACCGCAATCTGTCTGCCATGCGCGACGCGCTGCAAGCCGGAGACAGCGACTATGCCACGCTGGAAGCCCAGGCCAGTGCAGATCTGCAGCAGGCAGGCTGGAACGTGGATTATGTGGAAGTACGCCAGGCCGATACCCTGGAAGTGGCGCATGCCGGTGAAAAGCGCCTGGTGGTGCTGGCCGCCGCCCGTCTGGGGCGTACCCGCCTGATCGATAATGTGGAAGTATCCCGCTAAGCCGGGCAAGGAAAGACCAGTACCATGCAACGCATCATGCTCAAGTCCAAGCTGCACCGTGTCACCACCACGCACGCCGAACTGCATTACATCGGCTCCTGCGCCATCGACGAAAACCTGCTGGAAGCCGCCGATATCCGTGAATACGAAGAAGTGCAGATCTGGAACGTCAATAATGGCGAACGCTTTGCCACCTATGCCATCAAGGCCGAACGTGGCTCGGGCGTCATCTCGGTCAATGGTTCCGCTGCACGCCGTGCGGCACCGGGCGACCTGTTGATCATCGCCTCTTTTGCCCAGTACGAGGATGCCGAACTGGCCAATCACCAGCCCAAGCTGGTATTTGTCGACGAGCGTAACCAGATGACGGCCCTGGATAACAAGACGCCGACTCAGCCGGCCTGAGTGTCGCGTGTTCCAATAAAAAAACGATGCTGCGGCATCGTTTTTTTATGACCGGAATGTTCTTTGTAATATTTGTTATCACTGTCTATAGTTCTTAAACAAACATTCGCACCAGTCTGATCGGCTGGGCTGCATGCCGCCCCCACATCCAGGAGATCGACATGAACAGCATATTGAATGGAGGCTGTCTGTGTGGTGCCGTGCGCTACCGCGTGCATGGCCAGCCTTTTCATGTCACACACTGCCATTGCGTCAGCTGTCGCAAGGCGAGCGGTGCCGCTTTTGTCACCTGGTTTACCATCAGGCTGATCGAGCTGGAGTGGCTGGGTGAAAAGCCGCTGATCTATCATTCCTCAACCGCGGTGCAGCGCGGTTTCTGCCCGCATTGTGGTGCCACCCTCAGCTACCAGCACGAGTCGGACCCCGATGATATCGATATCACCGCCGCATCGCTGGATGACCCCGAGGTACTGGCCCCGGAATTCCATATCTGGTGGCAGGAGCACATTTGCTGGGGGGCGCCGGAGCAGCAGGCCGCCCTGCCGGTGCATGAGCGCAGCCGCGACTGAGCACGGCTGCGTCGCGGGGTTTACAGCAGGGGCGTGCTGGAGACGATCATGCCGTCTTCATCGGCATACACGTACTCGCCCGGCGTGAAGGTGACGCCAGCAAAGCTGACCGCCAGATCGCGCTGGCCTTCGCCACGCTTTATTGATTTCAGCGGGTGGGTGTTCAGTGCCCGAATGCCCAGCGGCAGCTGGTTCAGGGCCACCGAGTCGCGCACGCAGCCATAGATCACCACGCCTTCCCAGTGGTTGGCTACCGCCAGATCGCCGATCTGATCGCCCAGCAGGGCGCAACGCAGCGATCCGCCACCATCCACCACCAGCACCTTGCCATGGCCATCCTGCGCCAGGGCTTCGCGTACCAGGGTATTGTCCTCGAACAGCTTGAGGGTCACGATCTGGCCGGCAAAACGCGGATGATTGCCATAGCGTTGGAACAGGGAATCCGCCACGCGGACCTTGCCTTCGTTGGCATCGCACAGATCGGTTGTCAGAAAACTCATCTTCTCTCCTTTGCTTTTGCTGGTTTATTGTGTTGTGGCAGGCAGGAAAAAGCCGCCTTGCGGCGGCTTTGGCTTGTTGACAATCCCCAACGCGCTTTCAGACAGGAAAGCGAGGCACCCTTCTGCAATTGGCAGGGCAAGAGCGGGGCGATTGGGAACAAACGGCAAGGCTGTCAATTCAATTGCTTCCTCAAAAGAAATGGCGCTGCCTCACCAAATCATTGTGTAGCCACCAGCCGCCATACGGCGGCTGGTAAACATCAATCCAGGCGAAGCGGTACGAACAGCGTGCTGTCCTGGCGCCGTACCAGCAAGGCAATATTGCCACGGGCACTGGATAGCGCTTTCTCGAAGCTCTTCACCGTGGTGATTTCATTCTGGTTCAGGCCCATGATGACATCACCGTGCTGCAGGCCGGAGCGTGCCGCTGCGCCCTGTGCCTTCTGCACCAACAGGCCACCGTTCAGGCCCAGCTCGGTGCGCTGGCGTGCGGTGAGTTCCGTCACGGTCAGCCCCAGCTTGCCGAACTGGTAGTTCTGCGGCGCGGCTTCATCCTGCTGTTTGGCTTGTGGTGCGGCTTCGGGAGCCAGCTCACCCAGAGTGGCCTGAATGGTCTTTTCCTCCCCCTTGCGCCATACCGACAGTCTGACCTTGGCACCCGGCTGCAACGATCCCACCATCATCGGCAGGTCTTTGGAGCTTTCGATGGCACGGTCATCCAGTTTGAGGATGATATCCCCGGTCTGCAAACCGGCTTTGCCGGCCGGGCCTTGCGGATCAACCCGCACCACCAGCGCACCGCTGGGGCGTGGCAGGCCGAAGGATTGCGCCAGTTCTTGTGAGACTTCCTGGATATTGATACCCAGCTGACCACGGCTGACCTTGCCCTTGGCCTTGATCTGTTCGGCCACATTCATCGCCAGGTCAATCGGAATGGCGAAGGAAATACCCATGAAACCACCGGAACGGCTGTAGATCTGCGAGTTGATGCCGACCACTTCGCCCCGCAGGTTGAACAGCGGGCCACCGGAGTTACCGGGGTTGATGGCGACATCGGTCTGGATGAAGGGCACATAGTTTTCATCCGGCAGGCTGCGGCCCTTGGCGGAAACAATGCCGGCAGTGACGGTATTTTCAAAGCCGAACGGCGCGCCAATGGCGGCGACCCATTCACCCACCTTCAATTGCGACGGGCTGCCGATCTTGACCACCGGCAGGCTGGACGCATCCACCTTCAGCAACGCCACGTCGGTACGCTTGTCCAGTCCGACCAGGCGGGCTTTCAGCTCGCGCTTGTCGGTGAGCATGACCTTGATCTGGCTGCCGCCATTGACCACATGGGCATTGGTCATGATGTAGCCGTCATCACTGATGATGAAGCCGGAACCAAAGGACACGCTTTCTTCCGGTGTCTGGTCTTGCTGGTTGGGCTGGTTGGGGATGAAACGCTTGAAGAAATCGAACAGCGGATCGTCTTCCGGTACCGGGAAAGGCATTTCGCTTTGCTGTGGCGCCGCGTCCGTGCGGTTGGCCTGGATGTTCACCACGGCCGGGCCATCACGTTCCACCAGCTGGGTGAAATCGGGCAGCAACATGGCGACACGGCCGTCCGACTGCGCAGGGACGGCGACCGGGGCCGGCTGGCTCTGCTTGTGGAACAGGCTTTCGATCTTGTCGCAACCCGAAAGCAACGACGCAGCCAGAAGAGCGCCGACAATGGTGCGAAGATACGGAGTCACAGAGTTATCCTTTCGGGGATGCTTTCAGACAGATATAAGGCCAAAGAGCTGTTTTTCCAGACAGTGCCAGCCATGATTCTTCATGGAGCGGACAGCTGTTTCAATCATACCGGTTTTGCCGGATATTCACAGAGATCGACAATCACGCAGTGCTGGCAATCCGGTTTGCGGGCCTTGCAGACATAGCGGCCATGCAGGATCAGCCAGTGATGGGCATCCACCTTGAACTCGGCCGGGACATATTTCACCAGCTTGTCTTCCACTTCACGCACATCCTTGCCGGGTGCCAGCCGGGTGCGGTTGGCGACACGGAAAATGTGGGTGTCCACCGCGATGGTGGGGTGGCCAAAGGCGGTATTCAGCACCACATTGGCGGTTTTGCGGCCCACACCGGGCAGGGCTTCCAGCGCCGCACGGTCATCCGGTACTTCTCCGCCATGCTTTTCCAGCAGCAGGCGACAGGTGGCGATGACATTCCTGGCCTTGGTGCGGTACAGGCCGATGGTCTTGATGTAATCGGCCACGGTTTCCTCGCCCAGTGCCAGCATGGCTGCCGGGGTATTGGCCACGGCATACAGCGGCCGCGTGGCCTTGTTGACGCTGACGTCGGTGGCCTGTGCCGACAGCAGGACCGCAATCAGCAATTCGAAAGGGGTGCGGTATTCCAGCTCGGTGGTGGGCTTGGGCGTGTGCTCGCGCAGGCGGCGGAAGATTTCGTAGCGCTTGGTGGCATTCATGGCGTGTCGGCTAGGCTGGGAGTACAAGAACGGGCGGAGGTGCACCGCCTGCGGGGTATTGTAACGCAGGCAGTGGCCACCACGCTCCTGGCTGCGGTTTCTACATACGACGTTTGGCTTGCAGGGTCAGGGCATCCAGCAAGGGGACGGCGGCGCTTAATAGCAACAGGATGGATGCCAAAAGCAGTCCTGCGCTAGAGGGCTGACCCAGTGCGGCTACGCTGACCAGAATCATGCCGGTTGTTTGACCGTAGATCATCCGACCCTGCGGGGTGACCGGTGTGCTGCAGCCATCGGTCATGACCCAGCCAGCCAGCAGCCACAGGGCCGGCTGGCCCAGCAACCAGCCGCTGCCGATGGGCAGGCTGATCAATACCACCAGCAGCAGCGACAAGGGGGCTTGCCAGCGGATGATGCCCCGCCAGCTCAGCCATAAGGCTCCCGCCACGGTGGCCAGGCAGAGTCCGGGATTGGCCGGCGCAGGAGAGGGAGATAAGTACAATGCCGCCAGCAGCAGCGCACCGGCCACCGGATGAAACAGCGACTGACCATTGCCGCCGAACAACTGGCGTAGCAGCAGGATGGCTACTGCCACGCTGCCACCGAGTACCAGTCCAGCCTGTGGCAGCAGCAGGGTAAGCAGTACCGCGCTCAGTAGTGCCTCACCTTGGCGCAGGCAGGGCAGTATGGGCTGGGCGCGTAGTCCTTGCCCCAGGGCATCGGCCAGCAGGGCGCAGAGACTGCTCAATAGCAGTGTTAGCAGCGCAGCTATTCCCTGCTGCCAGAGCAGGACGAGCAGGGCGGGTAGCAGGGCCAGCAATTGCTGGCGGTTACGGCTGGTCAGATCCGGACCCAGGCGCATCAGGGGGGTAAGTGTCATGTTTCCTGCTCTCCGTCATCGCGCTCGGCCTTGCGGGCGGCAGCACGGGCCATGGCGGCGGCAATCAGCGCCTTTTTGTCATCATCCATGGTGGTGGGGGCCGGCGGGGCTGCCTGGGCAGCTTTCTGGGCTGCGGCACGAGCCATGGAGGTACGGATCAGTTCCTGCTTGTCCGGTGCCGGTTCGGGAGCCGGGGTGGGACCGGCAGCAGATGGGCTACTGTCTGCTCCTGCCTTGGCGGCATCCTGTGCCGCCTTGCGGGCCGCAGCACGGGCCATGGCGGCATCGATGGCTGCCTGGCGATTGGCTGCGATGGCGGCTGCGCGTGCGTCCTGCTCTGCCGTGGCCGCTGTGGCTGTCTGTCCCTGATGGTGTTGCTGGCGTTGACTGGCGCGGGCCATGGCGGCGGCAATGGCAGCCTGTTTGTCCGCCGCGCTGGGCTCTGGCTTGGCGGCACTGGCGGGATGAGCGGACGGGGTTTGAGCCAGCTTGGCCGCTTGTTGCGCTGCGCGCTCAGCCAGTCGCTGTGCCTTTTCCTGTTTGTCGCGCTCCTGCCGGAACTGGCGGAAGTGATGGCGCTGGCGTGCGCTATCTGCCGCCTGTTGTTGCTGCTGGTCGGCCTGTAGTTGCAGGCTGCTGTTGCGGAAACTGTCGAGCAAGGGGAGCTGACTGGGGCAGACGGCGCTGCACAGCCCGCACTGGCTGCAATCAGTCAGCCCCCAGTCCTGGGCCTGCATCAGATCCTGCGTCTGGCAGTGCCAATACAGTTCCTGCGGCTGCAACTGGCTGGGGCAGATTGTCGCGCAGTCACCACAACGGACGCAGGGCTGGGCCGCCGCTACGCTGCTTGATGGGCGTGGTGCGGCAGCCAGCAGGCCGTTGCTGTGCTGATGAATGGCGACGCTGTCATCGGCCAGCGTAAAGCCACGCAGGCCTCCGCCGTGGATGATGCCTGCACTGTAAGGATGCGGCGTGGCCAAGGCCAGCAACTCCCGGGCCGGGCTGCCCAGCAGGGCGCGGATATTCTGTGCGTGCTCCACGGCTCCGCTGAGGGTGACGATGCGGCTGATGCAGGGCAGGCCGTGCTGCATGGCCTGGCCGGCGGCATGCACCCCGGCGACAGGCAGGCAAAGGGTGGTCTCGGCCGTGCCGCCCAGTAATCGGGTCAGCAAGGGCGCATCATCAGCAGGGTAGGGGGCTTCGCGTACTTCGATCTGCCAGGTCTGGCCAGCGGCCGCCGTACGCAGGGCGCTGATGGCTGCCGGCTTGTCGTGGCGGATGACCAGTACCAGTCGGGTCGGTCGCAGTCGCTGTTGCAACAGCTGGATGGCCGCCACCAGCTCGCTGGCCTGCTCCCGCATCAGCATGTCGTCAGCACTGATGTAGGGCTCGCTCTCCATGCCATTGATGATCAGCAGTTCCAGTGGTGCATCGCTGGCCGCCCATGACAAGGGCAGCAGCGGCCCGTGCTGGCCTGTCACGCCCATGTCTTGCAGGAAAATGGCCAACTCCAGACGTGATTGACCGGCCCTGTCAGGCGGCGGAGCCAAGGGCTGGGCCTCATCCTGTCCATCACTGTGCAGCAGCAGCGCTGTTTGCAGCGGCGTACCGGGCAGTGCCTGAGGATAGGGGGCAATGGCGTGGATATGGCCGGAGGTCGGCGCATGTACCGCCAGGCCCAACGCATTGTCCGGCCGTGCCAGCAACTGGTATTTCAGCACCCGCTGGCCAGGTTCGACGCAGCACTGGCTGCCGGCCAGGGCCAGTTGCAATTGCGCCGGCAACGCAGCGGTGGCGATGGGGCGGGTGGTGCTGGCCTGTTTGTGACTGGGCAGCTTCATGCCATTGGGCAGCAGGGTGAAGTCGCTCATGGGCGCGTCCCGCTCTTTACCGGCTGGATGGCAATCACCGGATAGCCCCAGCGCCAGTCGCCGGCACCTTCACCAACCGGCCGCATGCTGATGCAATCCACCGGACAGGGGGCCAGGCACAGTTCGCAACCGGTACATTCATCGGCCAGTACGGTATGCATCTGCTTGGCCGAGCCCAGAATGGCATCGACCGGACAGGCCTGGATGCACAGGGTACAGCCTATACAGGTACGCTCATCGATCAGGGCCACGGCCTTGGGTTTCTGCGGCGGGGCATCCGGGGCAAAGGGCAGGTAGTCGCGCTGCAGCAGGGCTGCCAGCTTGCGAATGCCTGCTTCGCCACCGGGTGGGCAGCGGTTGATGCTGTCCTCGCCCTTGGCCAGCGCTTCGGCATAGGGGTGGCAGCCAGCGTGGCCGCATTGGCCGCACTGGGTTTGCGGCAGGATGGCATCGATACGCTCGACGAGCGGGGCGGTGGTGGCCGGCGCGGGAGTTAACTGCTGCGCACTGCGCCGCAAGACCTTGCCTAGCAGCCAGATGGCCAGCAATAACAGTACAAGGCGAAGCATGATGATGATCACAGACAAACTCCAAGGCGATGCAGGGCCAGCGCGATGATGCCGGCGCACAGCAACAGGGCGGGCTGACCGCTCAGCCACGATGGCAAGGCGCAGCGCTGCAGGCGCTGCGGCAGGGTGGCAAATTGGACCAGCAGCAAGGTGAACAGGGCGGCGCTTAGCAGGGGAGCCAGTAATTGCATGGCACTGCCGGCAGGGCCTAGCAGCCATTGCAGCGGCAGGCCTGCCAGCAGGCTGTTGGTCAGTAGCCAGGGCCAGCCCAGCCCCAGCTGCTGGGTCTGGCGGGCGGCAAATCGGTGCAGTCCCAAGCTCAGCAGCAGGGCGCTGATGGCAAGGCTGAGCAACGGCCAGAGCAGGGGCGGCAGGCCTGCGGCATCATGGCCGGGGCCTGCCAGGCCAGACAGGCTGCTGGCACACAGCAGCATGATGGTGGTGGCCAGACCCATGGCCAGTGCCGACGGCAATGCCTGTTCCATCCTGGCCTGAGGTGGCAGACGGAAGTGATTGCAACAGGCCAGACCGGCAAGCAGCGGCAGATAAAGGCCAAAATTCATGGCTGGGTGATCCGGATAGCAAAACCGCAAAATTATCCGGGTTTCCTGGCTGGACCACAACCTCGCCGCCGACAGGGCTGCCATGCCGGCCGACTGGAGGCTCAGGGCAGATGGCGTGCCAGCCAGGCTTGCAACTTGCGGCCCTGGCGCAGGGTTTCCTTCAGGATGCGGGCATCCAGGGGCCCCAGCTGCTGCGGATTGATCCGGTTATCCAGTCGCGCACCGGCTTCCTGGCAAGCCAGTTGATGGCGTAAGCGCAGTTCTTGCAAAAACCGGGCACTATCGGCAAAAGACTGGCAATCGGTGGCCGTCAGACCGGGCAGGCCGGCCGCGGCAGCAAAACGGTCGCTGGTGCGGCTGGCGGCCGAGCCCGCCATCAAGGCCAGAATGCGGGCGGCATCGACAAACAGATCCACTGCCGCTTTCAGATCCAGCTGGTCATCGGCATCGGTTTGCAGGCGACCACTCCAGCCCAGCGGTGGCTGATAATGGCGGGCGTTGCGACTGAGTGCACTCAGCACCGCTGGCTGTCTGGCATGCTCGCCCAGTTGTGCAGCCAGTTCCCGTGCCAGTCCGTGTTGTCCCCAGGCCGGGCGCAGGTCCAGATACAGGCCAAGGTGGGCCGCGTGCTCCGGTGCCGCCTGCAACTGGTCAAGCAGGCTGTCACGCCAGTCATCAAAAGACAGGCAGTGGCTGGGGTTGCCGGCCATCAGGCCGTTGCGGCAGAGCGGAATGCCGCAGGCACTGAGTGCCGAACAGATACGCTGGCCGATGGCCGGCAGCTGATGTGCCAGCTGCTGCTGACGTCCGGCATCCTGACAGCGGAAGATCAGTCCACTGTCCTGATCCGAGGTCAGGGTGTTTTCCTGACGGCCGCTGCTGCCCAGTTGCACCCAGCACAGCTCCACCTCTTCCAGACCTGCCGTGGCCAGATGCAATTGGCACAGGCGCGTCAGCAACTGATCGTTGAACAGGCTGAGCAGGCGGGTGGTGGCGTCGGCATCCATGCCCTGACTGAACAGGGCCAACACCTGGCGGCGAAAGGTGGCGGCCACGCCGGAGAGTGCTGCGGTACTGTCGCAACGGTTGAGGCGTTGCAGCATTTCCTTCATGTCCAGCCGTGACAGGCGGTAGAGGTCGTGTTCGGACACGATGCCCACCAGGCTCATGCCTTCGCAGACCATGACATGGCGTTCTCCGCTTTGCACCAGGGCCAGCATGGCTTCGCTGGCCAGCGCGCTGGGCGGCAGAATGCAGCTGGGCTGGCGCATCAGTTGCTGTACCGGGGTGTCATCGCCATGAGTAGCCAGGTGGGCAGCAAGCAGGTCGCGCAAGGTGAACAGGCCCAGCAAGCGTTGTTCGGGGCTGGTGACCACGACCGAGCCGACGCTTTCCTGCTGCATCAGTTGCAGCAGCGGTCGCAGCGGGGTTTCCGGGCGACAGGTGACGGGCGGGCGCTGGATGACCGCCGACAAGGGGGTATGCAGGCTGAGTCCCTGACCGCCCAGTGCCGCCGGGTGCTGCTGTCTGGCGCGTGACAACAGATTGGCCAGTCGTCGGGTGCAGAACAGCTGAAAGGCCGAGGCTTGCTGACAGAGCGTGACGAATGCCGCCTGCGACAGTTGCAGAACCATGCAGTCGCTGTCTGCCCGGTAATGGTTGGTGACCGGGCGTTGCGACAGCAGGGCACCCAGAGGGAACATATCACCCTGGCCCAGCATGGCAAAAGGCTGGCCGCTATAGATGTCTTCCGCCAATACCTGGCCTTCCAGCACGATGAACAGCTGCTGGGCCGGGCCTGCCTGTGGATTGGTCAGGGTGCTGCCGCGTGGATAATGCTGGCGACGGGCATGGCTGGCCAGCAGCAAGCGTTGCTCTGGCGTCATGGCGGCAAAAGGTTCGTGCTGGAGCAAGGCCTGCCAGTCGGCCGGGAAAGAGGTGGGCATGGTTGAGCTCCGCAGTTGGCCGAAACGGCTTTCAATATAGGGATGGCATGGCGGGGCGGATATTGGGGAAATCCGCTGGCCACGGCACCGGCCTGTCGTAGCAGGGGTGGCGGGCGCTATGCTGCCGCAGCGCATTGGTGCCGGGCAATGACTTTATCCACTCTGCTGGCGCTGCTCTCGCTGACGCGTTTCACCAGCCTGCGGACAGCCATTGCCTGTTTTCGTGGTAGCCGCTCAATGGCTCGGATGCAATGGGTGTGTTGTAGCAGCCCGCTGGGTGTCTGCGGCAATGCGTGTGGCGCTGGTATGCGATGCGGATTTTTTGCACTGCAACATAAACGGCAATACCTTATCATGGCGACTTCACCACCTTTTACTGATATTGCCCATGATTGTCCGCTCCTCACTTAGCTGGTTCCGTCTGCTCTTTGTCTGGCATGGCTCGGTCTTGCCGCGCATCCTGCCACGGTTGTTGCTGGTATTGCTGATTGCGGTGCTGGCGGCAGCGGCGCGGCACTGGTGGCTCAGCAGTTTCGGGGATTCGGCGCTCAGCATTCCCACCTTTACCCTGCTTGGGGTATCGCTGGCGATTTTTCTGGGTTTTCGCAATTCGGTCAGTTATGACCGCTTCTGGGAAGCACGCAAGCTGTGGGGGGGAGTATTGATCGTCAACCGCTCCATTACCCGGCAATTGCTGTCGGCGGTACCTCGCCACCCGCTCACCGCCCAGACTGCGGACCTGCTGTGCGCCTTTGCCTATGCGCTGAAGGCACAGCTGCGGCATGAGCACGATTGCCAGCATCTGCTGCGGCTGCTGCCGGCCAGCATGCTGGACGAGGTACAAGCAGCCCGCTTTGCTCCGGCCATCATCCTGCGTCGTCTGGGGGAGCTGATCCAGCAAATGCAGCGTGAGGGCTGTATCAGCGAACTGCAATGGCAGGCGCTGGATCGCAAGCTGGACACA
>JAFANL010000073.1 GCA_019232735.1 Aquitalea sp.
GAACCGCTGCGTCGGATGCTGCGTATCCTCATCGAACGCTGATTCGGGTTAAAATAGTCGTAACGCTTTTAACCGGCTTGTCGCCGGAGTCGACTACACTGCAAAGGGCGCCTCTCGCGCCCTTTGCTTTTGGCTGGTATTTTGTCAGTCATTTTCAGGAATGTAAGGATTTATTCGGATGATGCAGCTTGCTGTGGTAGGTGCCGCTGGCCTGGTTGGCCAATCTGTTCTCGAACTGCTGGCCGAGCGCCAGTTCCCGGCGGAGCGGGTGTTTGCCGTGGATGGCCCGGAACACGAAGCAGCTACCGTCAGCTATGGCAATCTGGAACTGGATGTCCGCCAGCTGGACGAGTTCGGTTTCGAGAATGTGGCGCTGGCCATTTTCGTGGCGGGCAGCGATGTTGCACGGGAGTACGTGCCGCAAGCCCGTGCTGCCGGCGTGACGGTGATCGATTTCAGCGATGCCTTCCGTCTGGATGCGGAAGTCCCGTTGGTGGTGCCGTCGGTGAATGGCAATCTGCTGGCAGGGCTGGAGGCCGGTGCGCTGGTCGCCGTGCCCAATTGCACGGTCACTCCATTGGCCATGGCGCTGCGTCCGCTGCTGCCTTTGCAGCCGCGCCGCCTGACTGTGGCCACCTATCAATCGGTATCCGGCAGTGGTCAGAAGGCGCTGGAGGAGTTGGCCGAGCAGACCACCGCCCTGTTCTCGCAGCGCGAGGCAGATATCACCGTGTTCGACAAGCGTATCGCTTTCAATGTCCTGCCGCAGATTGGCAGCCTGGACGAAGAGGGTATTTCTGCCGAAGAACGTTCGATCATGTTTGAATTGCGTCGTCTGCTGCAACAGCCGCAATTGCAGGTGGAAGCCAGCTGTGTACGGGTTCCGGTATTCTTTGGTCATGCCTGGGCAGTTAATCTGGAAGTGGCCGAAGATATTGATCTGGTGCAAATTCGCAATCGATTGGTGGCCGCAGGTTTGCAAGTGGTGGCTGCCGATCAGCATGGCGGTTATGTCACGCCGATGGAAGCAACCGGGAATGACGGCGTATGGATCAGCCGATTGCGCAAGAATGCCAATACCATCAGCTTCTGGTTGTCTGCTGACAATGTGCGGGTTGGTGCTGCATTGAATTGCGTGCAAGTGGCCGAATTACTGCATAAGTCAGAAGTATTTTAAGAAATGTAAACCCCGGTCGGCCCGGGGTTTTATTGTTATGTAATCTAGCTAAAAGATTTGCTAGGGCCTAATATGGCACTAGTTGCCGATGGTTTGCCTGTAATGGGGCAGCCGGGAAATAAGATCAAGATAAATAGTGCCGGAAGGTAGACTGTGACAAATCAGGCAAAATTCAGGCTGAGCGTACTGGCGGTTGCCATGCTGTGCTCCACCAATGTATGGGCAGGTCTTGGCCGCATCAATGTACGATCCTATTTGGGAGAGGCCTTCCATGCGGATATCGAGCTGACCGGTGTGCGTTCCAGCGAACTGGAAGGTGCCCGTGTAGGCCTGGCCAGTCCGGATACCTTCCGTGATTTGAATGTTGATTACGCCGGCACCATGTCGGCATTGCGTTTCAATATTGTTCCGTCGGCACATGGTGCCATCATTCGCGTCAGCTCCGCCGTCCCCATCAACGATCCTTACTTGCGCTTTGTCGTCGAAGCCAAGACCAGTTCTGGCCGTTCGGTACGTGAATATACCGTGCTGCTGGACCCCGCCAGTTATACCGCACCGTCATCCAAGGCGATTGTGCAGGACCTGCCGCAGTATGCGGATGAAAACCTGTCTAGTCGCTATCAGGGCAAATCTTCCAGGGCAGGCCGCAATGTCAGTCCCGGGGTCATTCAGACTCGCTCTGGCTCCACCCTGCGTGGCGTTGCAATGCGGGTCCGCCCGGCTGGCGCTTCGGTGGAGCAGACCATGGCCGCCCTGGTGCAGGCCAATCCGCATGGATTCGATGATGGCAGTCCGGACAAGCTGAAGGCCGGCATCACACTAAAAGTACCGTCAGCATCCAAGATAAAAAGTCTGACCCCGACACAGGTAGCCAGCATCCTGCATGTTGACAATGCTGCGGCTGGGGCTGCTACAGAGTCCAGAGCGCAGCCAGCCAAGGGCAAGTCGGGTGATGTGCTGAAACTGGTGGCACCAGATGGCGCGGGTGAACCTGCGGATGCCAAGCTCTCCGCGCTGGAGCAACAAGTCTCTGCCAGAGAACAAGCGGTGAAGGATGCGGAAGCTCGCATCGCGGCGCTGGAACAGCAGCTGAAAGCCATGCAGAGCGGCAAGCCGCAGGCATCCCAGCCGACGGCAGCCGCCCCAGCTCCGGCCTCGACACCATCGGCCGCGGTGGAAGCACTGCCGCCGCAAACCAGCGCACCGGCAGTCCAGCCCGTGCCGGCACCAGCCCCCAAACCGGTCGCTGCGCCAAAACCGCTGCTGCCTCCGCCTCCGCCCCCAGCGCCGCAGACCTCCTGGCTGGACAGCGTCATTGATAATCTGCCACTGATTGGCGGCGGTGTGGCCGGTATTGGTCTGCTTGGATTATTGGGGGCGTTGATTGCCCGTCGTCGCAAAAAAGATAATACCGCCCTGAATCTGTCCACCCAGGCCAATAACGCGGTGCTGGGGCGCAATGCAGTGGGGAACGGCCCCAATTCGGTGAGCGGTGGTCATTCCTTCATGACCAACTTCACCCAGTCGGCAGGTGCGATTGATGCCGCCGAAGTCGATCCGGTTGCCGAGGCCGAGGTGTATATGGCTTATGGGCGTGATGCCCAGGCAGAGGAAATCCTCAAGGATGCGCTGACCAAAGACCCGTCGCGTCAGGAAGTACGGCAGAAGCTGCTGGAGCTGTACGCAGCACGCCCCGACACCGCGAACTTTGAAAAGCTGGCGCGCGAATTCCACGCCAGTACCGATGGTCAGGGGGCAGCCTGGAACAAGGTGGCCGCCATGGGGCTGGGAATCGATCCGGCCAACCCCTTGTACCAATTGGCTGAGGGCAGCGTTTCTGCCGACAGCAAGCCCTCGCAGGATGAGGGCATGATTGATCTGGACCAGGAGCTGTTTGGCGAACTGGCGGCACCAGCCCCAGCCCCTGTGCAGCCTGAGGTTCAGGGTGCATCTGCCGCTGCCAGTGAAGATCCCCTGCGTGCAGCCTTGTTCACGGAAGAGAGTGCGCCCCCGGCAGTGGCGGAAGCCAATATGCTCGATTTCGATCTTGATGCCGAGCTGGCCGCCTCCGCCGCAACAACAAGCGAGCCCGAGGTCGTCGTGCCGCCAGAGCCCGCGGCTGAAGCGGTGGCTGACAATAATCTGCTGGATTTCGATTTCAATCTGGATGGATTGGCCGCCGCAGAGCCGGCCGCCACCGCTGATGCGCATGAGGCGGTTGGCAGCCTGGATATGCCACCCACTACCGACGGTTTTGAATCACTGTATGAGGACATGGTGGCGGCAACACCGGCAACACCGGTCACTCCACCTGCGCCGCCGGCAGCAGCCGCTCCGGTGGCTGTCGAGGGCATGACCCTGCTGGATGACCCGCTGTCCACCAAGCTGGACCTGGCCAAGGTTTATCTGGACATGGGTGATCGCGATGGCGCCAAGGAAGTATTGCAGGATCTGCTTGGGGAGGCTCAAGGTAGCCTTCAGGAAGAAGCCCGGGCTTTGCTTACCAAGATCAGCAACTGATTTCAGTGATAGGCTGACCAGTGTTGTGTGTCATCCGGGCAGCGCAGCTGCGCTGCTTTGCAGTTTTGCTGATTTTATTATTGAATAGCACACGTCGGATCCGGGTCGTTCACATTAGCAATAAAACCTGCCATAGCAGGCATCGGGGAAGTCCGTATCATGGCTTCAAAACATCGTATGACCATGCTGGCCGTTCTGCTGGCCGGCATGGGTTCCGCAGGATCGGCACTGGCTGGCCTTGGGCCTATCCATGTGCTGTCTTCTGATGGTCAGCCGTTCGAAGCAGAAATTGCCGTGGTGGATGAAGATCCACAAGGCAGCGTGCTGGTCAATCTGGCGGACCGCAACAAATATCCACTGCTCTCTACCTACAGTCCGTCGGCCTCGGCATTGAAGTTTTCCGCCATCCACAAGCCGGATGGCAGCATCCAGAAGATTCTGGTCAAAGGCCCGGCTCACTTTGATGAAACGCTGGTGCGCTTTGCGGTGGAAATGAACTGGCCGGCAGGTCGTCTGGTGCGCGAATTCGAGGTCGACCCGGTCAGGGATGGTCCGCCACGCAAGGATAAACCGCCGGTTCACGATGATACGGTCAAGAAAGCGGCGGTCTCGCCCGACCAGATGCCGCGCCTGAGCAGCCTTGGCCTGGGTGAACTTAGTGTCAAATCACGGCTGGGTGAGCCGCTGGAAGCGGAAATGGAATTGTTCGGCAGCGCGCTGAAGGAAACCCAGAATGTCCGGGTTGCGCTCAGCGCCAGTGCGGATCAGGGCCTGCCCAGTGCGGAGCAGCTCCAGATGGTGGCTTCAATCACGCATCAACTGGTCAAGTCGCCATCGGGCAAGCACATGCTGCAATTGCGCAGCAGCAAACCGATGAACGAACCGGTGCTGACGTTCCGCCTGGAAGTCGGCGCGGCCAATGTTCATGCCCAAAAACGTTACACCCTGCTGCTGGATCCGAATGGGTATTCGGTCGAGGAGCAAGCCTTGCCGTCAGGCAATGGCGAAGCCAGTCCGGCCGCCAAGAGCCGCCCCCATCCGCTCAAGGTATACCGGGTCCTGCCTGGTGATACCTTGTCGGGTATTGCCGCACGCGTGCAGGGGGGGATCAGTCCTGCCGAGGCGGCCAAGCGCATGCACAATGCCAATCCGGGGGCCTTTATCGCCGGGGATGTGAATCGTTTGCGCGCCGGGTCGACGCTGAAATATCCGGCTGATTGGAAGCTGAATGCCGGTGCTGGCGGCAATGCCGATATGGCAGCTGCACCGCCGGTAGTCCCGGCCAAGGCCGAGGCGCCCGTCAAAGCCAATGCCGCTCCTGCCGTCAGCAAGCCGCAGACACCGCCCCCCGCCGTGAAGGCAGCAGCATCCATGCCGCAGGTTACCGCCGTGAAAGCGGTCACGCCTGGCGCTGCCAGTACGGCCGGGCAGGAAAGCAAGCTGAAAGCAACACTGGCCATGCAGGATCAGGCTCTGCTGCAGGCACAACAAAAAGCGCAGGATCTGGAGCAGAAAATCCGCAACCTGCAGGCGGCCAAAGCTGCAGCAGCCAGTGCGCCCGCTGCCCAAGCCACCCAAGCCAAGCCCGAGGCCAGCCAAGCTGCGGTGCAGCAGGTGGCTCCAGCTCCCGTGGCGGCACCGGCATCTGCTCCGGCTCAGCCAAAGCCTGCCGTTGCCAGCGCCCCGCACAAGCTGCCGCCTGCCAAGCCGGCAGCCGTACCGCCTCCGCAACCGTCAATGCTGGATGATGTGCTGGATGGGGTGCGAAACAATAGTGACAGCCTGATGTATGGTGGCGGTGCCATTGCGGCGCTGGGCGCCTTGTTGGTGGCGCAGCGGCTGCGCAAGCGCAAACAGGCCGAGCAGGCTGGAACCCCGGCAGCCAATGCGCGGATTGATAATGCTTCCATGCTCACCATGGGACCGTTGACCACGCTGATGAGTGGCTTGAAGCGCGGGGATGGCATCGATCTGGGTTCGGTTGACCTGATCGCCGAAGCTGAAGTCTATCTGGCCTATGGCCGGATTGATCAGGCCTTGGATATCCTGCGCGAAGGTCTGACGCGTGAACCGATGCGACAGGATCTGCGTTACAAGTTGCTGGAAGTGCTGGCCATGCAGCCGGACAAGGATGGTTTCATTGCGGAAGCCACCACGGCGCGTGGCATTTTCGGCAAGGACAGCACCTTGTGGATGCGGGTTTGCGAACTGGGTCGTACCTTGGCTCCAGAGCATCCGCTGTTTGAAGGGGCTGCCGTGCCGGCCGGGCAAGCACGGGATCTGGAGCCGGTGCGTGTTGCCTCGCAAGTCGCCGCCACTAGCGATGCGGTAAGCGCTGTGTCGCAGCCTGAAGCCATGATTGATCTGGCGGCCGAACTGGGCGCATTGCCGGACAAGCCCGAGCCACCGCTGGACCTGGATTTCCTGGACAAGCCCGCAGGCAAGCCAGCGCCATTGCCACCTGCCGTTGAACAGAATGGCGGCATGAGCGGTCTGGATGCCTTTGCCTCGCTGGGCGAGCAGGAGTTGGAGGACGCAGTCAAGCAGGCACCGGAACCGATGCTGGACATGGATTTCCTGTCTGATCTGCCTTCCAGCGAGCCCGCCGAGCCGCCCAAGCCTGCGCCGGCAAGTGCAGCGGCAACGCCGAAGTCGCAGTCCGAAGCCAATGAAAAGATGGAACTGGCCAAGCTCTATCTTGAAATGGGTGACAAGGAAACGGCAGAAGCCCTGATGAAGGAAGCCGGGCAGGTGGTGTAAACCCTGAGCGCTTGTCTGAACAGAACGGGGATGCGACAGCATTCCCGTTTTTCATTGGTGCTGCCAAGCAGTTTGGATGGTCGCCTAAGCAGGCTATGGCGCTTGCTTCTTGCATGACGGCATGGCGCAAACCCCGCAGGATAGGGTAGAGTTGATGCTTTATCGCCCCGCTGGCAGCCGCTTGCGCACTGCCGGACGGGAAGTTTTGCAAGCAAGGTGTGGGCATGAGAATAGCGCTCGGCATCGAGTATGACGGCCGGGCCTTTTCCGGTTGGCAGACTCAGCCGCACGGCAATACCGTTCAGGACAAACTGAACCAGGCCATCAGCCGGATTGCCGGTCATGAAATTACAACGCTGGCTGCCGGCCGTACCGATGCCGGTGTGCATGCGGCCATGCAGGTGGTGCATTTCGATACGCAGACCTTCCGCCCGTTGACCGCGTGGGGGCGGGGCGTGAATGCCTTGTTGCCGCCCGAAGTGGCAGTGGTGTGGGCGCGGGAAGTGAGTGATGACTTCCATGCGCGCTTCTCGGCTTTTTCGCGTTCCTACAGCTATTTCCTGCTGACGCATCCGGTGCGTCCCTGCCTGCTGGCAGGCAAGGTGGGCTGGTTTCACCAGACGCTGGATGTGGATGCCATGCGTGCTGCTGCGCAGTGCTTGCTGGGACAGCATGATTTTTCCAGTTTCCGTGCGGCGGAATGTCAGGCCAAAAGCCCGCTCAAAAACTTGCAGCAGCTGGATATCCGCGAAGAGGGCGGTTTGATCCGCTTTGATCTGATGGCCGATGCCTTCCTGCATCACATGGTGCGCAATATCGTTGGTGCGCTGGTGTATGTGGGCAAGGGCAGTCTGGATGTGGCCGACCTGCAAGCCTTGCTGGCCGCCCGTGACCGTACCCGGGCACCACCTACTTTCATGCCGGATGGCCTGTATCTGACCGGTGTGGGTTACCCCGCGCAGTTTGCCCTGCCGACGCAGGCCGAGCCGGCCCGTCTGGCCTTGTGGAGATGAAGTGACAGTCAGAATCAAGATTTGCGGCATTACCCGGCCCGAAGATGGCGCTGAAGCCGCCCGCCTGGGTGCCGACGCCATCGGCCTGGTGTTTTATCCGAAAAGCCCACGCAATGTCAGCATTGCGCAGGCACAGGCGGTGATTGCTGCCTTGCCGCCCTTTGTCAGCGTGGTGGCACTATTCGTCAATCCGGAGCGCGCGTGGGTGGACGAAGTGCTGGCCGGCTGCAGCATCGACATCCTGCAATTCCATGGCGAAGAAAGTGCGGAATTCTGCCGCTCTTTCCATCGCCCCTATCTCAAGGCAGTACGGGTCAAGCCCGGACTGGACCTGATGGCTGCGGCAGCAAACTACCCGGATGCGCGCGGCTTGCTGACCGACGCTTTTGTCGAAGGCGCACACGGCGGCACCGGGACGACATTTGACTGGACCTTGCTGCCAGAAAACCTGCCTCTGCCGTTGATCTTGTCCGGCGGGCTGGACGACAGCAATATCGAACAAGCCGTGGCCGCCGTGCGGCCGGCGGCGGTGGATGTTTCCAGCGGAGTGGAAGCAGCCAAGGGAATCAAAGATGCTGCCAGAATGGCGGCGTTCATATCAGGAGCAAGGCATGGAGCGGTATGATCTTCCGGATGCAAAAGGCCATTTTGGCCCGTATGGTGGCGTCTATGTTGCCGAAACCTTGATGGCGGCACTGGACGAGCTGAAAAACGAATACGAGCGCGTCAAGGCCGATCCGACCTTCTGGGAAGAGTTTCGCCAGGAGCTGAAGCACTATGTGGGCCGCCCCAGCCCCATCTACCATGCCAAGCGCTGGTCGGAACAACTGGGTGGTGCGCAGATCTTCCTCAAGCGTGAAGACCTCAACCACACCGGTGCGCACAAGATCAGCAATGCCATCGGTCAGGCCCTGTTGGCCCGCCGCATGGGCAAGAAGCGGGTGATTGCCGAAACCGGTGCCGGCCAGCATGGCGTGGCCACCGCTACCGTGGCAGCCCGTTATGGCATGGAATGTTTTGTCTACATGGGTGCCGAGGACATCAAGCGCCAGTCGCCCAATGTATTCCGCATGAAGCTGCTGGG
>JAFANL010000097.1 GCA_019232735.1 Aquitalea sp.
GCCGCGGTCAGCGTGCCCTTGTATCTGAAAGATATTGTCGATCAGCTGTCGGTCCCGGCCAGTTTGCTGGCCGTGCCGGTCATGGCCCTGCTGGGCTACGGCCTGGCCCGCCTGATCTCAAGTGTATTGGGCGAGCTGCGCGATGCCGTGTTTGCCCGGGTGATACAGGGCGCGGTGCGTAGCGTGGCGCGCGGCGTGTTCCAGCATCTGTTCCGCCTGTCCTTGCGTTTCCATCTGGAACGCCAGACCGGCGGCATGAGCCGGGATATTGAGCGCGGTACCCGCGGGATCGGTTTTCTGCTCAACTTTACCGTATTCAACATTCTGCCGACCCTGCTGGAGATCGGCATGGTGTCGGTCATCCTGCTGCGGCGCTATGCCTGGGAGTTTGCCGTAGTCACCCTGGCCACCATCTTGGTCTATATCGTGTTCACCCTGGTGGTGACCGAATGGCGTACCGTGTTCCGCCGCAGCATGAACGATCTGGACTCCAAGGCCAATGCCAAGGCCATTGATGCGCTGATCAATTATGAAACGGTGAAGTACTTCAATAACGAGGGGTACGAAGAAGCGCGCTACGACCGCAATCTGGCCGCCTGGGAGGCCTCCGCCATCAAGAACCAGGTGTCCTTGTCCATGCTCAATGCCGGGCAGGGCATCATCATTGCCTCCGGCGTAACGCTGATCATGGTCCTGGCGGCGCGCGGTGTGGTGCAGCACAGCATGACCGTGGGGGATGTGGTGCTGGTGGCTACCTTCATTACCCAGCTGTATGCGCCGCTCAACTTCCTTGGTTTCATCTATCGCGAGATCAAACACTCGCTGGCGGATATCGAGCGCATGTTCGGTTTGCTGTCGACCCATCGCGAGGTGGATGATGCGGCGGATGCGCAGGTATTGAACTCGCGGCAGGCCAGTATCCGTTTCAGCAATGTCGAGTTTGGCTACGACAGCAATCGCACCATCCTGCATGGCTTGAACCTGGATATTCCGGCTGGTAGTTCGCTGGCGGTGGTGGGGGCCAGTGGTGCGGGCAAATCCACGCTGTCACGCCTGCTGTTCCGTTTTTATGATGTCGCGCAGGGCAGTATCAGCATCAATGGCTGCGACATCCGCCAGCTGACTCAGGACAGCTTGCGTGCACATATCGGTATCGTGCCGCAGGACACGGTGCTGTTCAATGACAGCATTTATTACAACATCGCTTATGGACGGCCCGATGCTAGCCGCGAACAGGTGATCGAGGCTGCGCGCTCGGCGCATATCCACGATTTCGTGTTGAGCCTGCCGGCTGGCTACGATACCCAGGTGGGCGAACGGGGCCTGAAATTGTCGGGAGGTGAGAAGCAAAGGGTAGCCATTGCCCGCACCATTTTGAAGAATCCCCCGATCCTGATTTTCGATGAAGCCACCAGTGCGCTGGATTCCCGTACTGAAAAAGCCATCCAGCATGAGCTGGCAGCCATCGCCGCCAACCGTACCACGCTGATCATCGCGCACCGGCTGTCCACCATTGTCGATGCCGATCAGATCATCGTGATGGAGGCCGGCCAGGTCCTGGAGCGCGGCAGCCATCGCGAACTGCTCGAACAGGGTGGACGCTATGCGGAAATGTGGCGCTTGCAGCAGGAGGAGCAAGAAGTCGTGGCGCAGGCAGACTAGCCACTTATTCATGACCACCTATGCCAGCTTGGCCTGCTGTCCCACAGCAGTTGTCAGGCTGGCTTTGCGAAGATACCCGCATGCTGTCTTCCAGCATGAATGCCTGCCATCACCGTAGTCCCCCATCACCTGCTCTGCTGTGATTTTCCTGTTGTGCTGACCTTGCTTGTCCTTCTGTTTCCCGTCCTGTCCGTATTATGCCTATGTTGTAGTTGTGGCTTGTCATGCTACCGCGGTCGCTGCGGTATTGACCTTGGCGTCGCTGATTGGGGTAATAGCCTGTGCGATGAAATGACTCTGTCACAGGAAAACCCTTTGGCATTGACAGGATGTTTAATAGACATTTAAATGATATTGATAAATGTCACAGCTTATTTTCTGGTGCAGCTGATGAGCTATCCGTCATGCTTACTGTGCCCAGTGCGCTGGGTGCCGCCAGCTTGATCGAAAAGCTAGCCATCTTGCGGGTCAGGACGGTGGAATAGGATCTGAAGGCGTATCCCGCCAGCTGTGATAGTCCGTGCTGAATCAGGTGCTGCCGACTTGTCGGCACCGTCGCCGTCGCTGGCGAAAGTGCGGATTGATCAAAGAAACAAAGTCATCGGGAGCATTGTCTGCATGAGTTCGTACGGCAGCCGCAGGCTGATACGGGTTGTCTGGCCATTTGTTGCCATCGTGGGGGCATTATTGGTGCTCAGTGCCTTCAGCTTCAACGCACTCTCCACCATTCGCGCCTATGTTGGTGGGGAGGGGCTGTGGTCCAAGGCACAGAAAGACGCCATTTACTACCTGACGCGCTATGCCGGCAGTCGCTCCGAACAGGATTTTCAAGCCTACAAGGCAGCCATTGCCATCCAGTTGGGCGACCGGCAGGCAAGGCTGGCTCTGGATCAGCCGAATCCGGATCTGGCCTCGGCAAGAGCCGGTTTGCTGCAAGGGGGCAATCATCCTGAGGACATCAATAATGTCATCCATGCCTTTCTGTGGTTCCGTCACGTCAACTATCTGAGTCAGGCCATTCATTACTGGGAAATTGGCGATAGCTATATTGTTGAAATTGCCGCTATTGCCGACCGCCTGCATGATGGTTTTACCCGCAGCTACATCAGTGAAGACGAGCTGATGGCCCAGAGCCGGCGGATTTCCGATATCAATGAAGAACTCAAAGCCCCCGCGCGCGCATTTTCCGAGGTGCTGGGTGAAGGGTCGCGCTTTGCCACGGCCTTGTTGTGGTGGTTGAACCTGATGGTCGGGGCGGCTTTGTTATTGCTGACCGTACGTCAGGTGCAGCTGCTGTTGCGACAGTCGGCCCGTTTCGAGGCCGAGCTGCATGCGGAAAAAGACCGTGCTGAAACCACGCTCAATTCGATTGGCGACGCGGTGGTAACCATTGATCTGTCGGGCAAGGTGCTGTACCTGAATGCCGTGGCCCATCATATGGTGGGGAGTAGTGGCAAGGGAGCCATCGGGCGCTATTTCGAAGATGTGTTTTCGCTGATTGATCTGTCTGGCAGCACGATGGACCTGATTACCACCAGCCGGCTGCGCACGCAGTGCGAAAACAAGCAGACCTATCCCAGCCTGCGCCTGCAAGGCGTGGATGGCAGCAGCCATATGATTTCTCTGGTTGCCGCGCCTATCCATAATTCCCTGGGGCAGGTGGATGGATTGGTACTGGCCTTGCACGACAAGTCCATCGAGCAGCAGTACATCAACCATTTGTCCTGGCAGGCAGCGCATGATGCGCTGACCGGGCTCTATAACCGGCGAGAGTTCGAACAGCGGGTTACCCGTGCCCTGAGCCGGCTGATGGTCGCGCAGACTTCACATGCCCTGCTGTTTGTCGATCTGGATCAGTTCAAGCTGATCAACGACACCAATGGCCATGCGGCGGGAGACGAATTGCTGCGGCAAGTGTGCCGGGTGTTGCAGGAGCAGCTTGGCCTGTCTGATGTGCTGGCCCGTTTGGGGGGCGACGAGTTTGGCGTCTTGCTGGAGGACTGTCGGGTGGATGAGGCGTTGGACAAGGCGGATCGCTTGCGGCGCATGGTGCAGCAATCCAGCTTCCACTGGGAAGGCATTCCCTTCTCCATCAGCGCCAGCGTTGGCATGGTTTTCCTCAGCGAGGCAGGCACCACGCTGGCCGAGGCCTTGCAGGCGGCAGATATCGCCTGCTATATGGCCAAGGAAAAAGGGCGCAACCGCATCCAGCTCTACAGTTCCAAAGACACCGAGCTGGCGGTGCGTTCGGTGGAGATGGCCTGGGTGCAACGTCTGCGCACCGCCATGGAGGAAGAGCGTTTCTGCCTGTATCGCCAGGAGATCGTCCCGCTCGATCCGGAGTCGACCGGGGAGCGGCATGTCGAGGTCCTGCTGCGCTTGCGGGATGAAAGCGGCAAGCTGATTTTGCCTGGTGATTTCATTCCTGCCGCCGAACGTTTTGGCCTGATGCCGGATATTGACCGTATCGTGGTGCGTCAGACTTTCGAAACGCTGTGGAGCATGCGCTCGCTGGGGGACAAGTCGATTACCGTCTGTGCGGTCAATCTGTCCGGGGCCACCTTGTGTGACGACCATTTCCTCGATTTCATCCGGCGGCAATTCGTCAGTTACGACATCCCGGCCAGCATGATCTGCTTTGAAATCACCGAAACCAGCGCCATTTCCAATTTGCAGCAGGCCATGCGTTTCATCAGCGAACTGAAAAGCCTGGGCTGCCATTTTTCCCTGGATGATTTCGGTGCCGGCATGTCTTCCTTTGCCTATCTGAAGCATTTGCAGGTCGACTATCTCAAGATTGATGGCAGTTTCGTCAAGGATATGGTGCAGGACTCGGCGGACCGGGCCATGGTGGAGATGATCAACCATATCGGCCATGTCACCGGCAAGAAGACCATTGCAGAGTTTGTGAGTGCTCCGGAGATTCTGCTGGAGCTGCAACGCATTGGAGTGGATTACGCCCAAGGGTATTTTATCGGCGAACCCGTTCCGTTCATCCCTCCCTCCCATGGCAGACCAGAATCCTTGCTTGATTTGCTGCCGGAGCGGGAGTGACACAGGCCCACAGTTCAGAAAGAGGTCCAGAATGAAAGACCAGCACCAATTTGTCAGAGTCGGTCCCTTGATGGAGGTCAGCAGCTACCCGGAATGGACGCAGGAAATGGTCCATTATTGTGACCGCTTCAAAAGCGAGGTGGTTGAGCATGAGCTGTTTACCCAGATGAAGGAGGCGCGACTGGAGCCCGCCATCCACAAGGCCTTTCTGTCCGGAGGCTGGCCGGTGATTGACCAGTTTCCCCAGTATATGGCGATGAATCTGCTGAAGATTCGCTATGGCCAGGGAGAGGGGCATGATATGGCCCGTCGCTATCTGATCCGCAATATTCGCGTCGAGCAGAATCATGCCGATCACTGGGTCAATTGGGCCATCGAGTCTGGTGTGGATATCCAGGCGATGCTGCACAACCAGCATGCACTGGAAACCTTGTCGCTCAGCCAGTGGTGCTGGCAAGTCTGCGACCGCGAGTCGCTGGCCGTGGCCATGGCGGCAACCAATTACGCCATCGAAGGGGCGACTGGCGAATGGTCGGCCCGGGTGTGTTCCGAGGAGCGCTATGCCAATCTGTTTGATGAAGAAGTGCGTGCCAAGGCCATGAAGTGGTTGAAACTGCATGCCAAATATGATGATGCCCATCCGTGGGAAGCGCTGGAAATCATTGTGACCCTGGTGGGTTTGCAGCCATCGGCCGAGACCGTTGCCAAGCTGCGCAATGCTATCTGCAAGAGTCATCAGTTCATGCGTTTGCTGCTGGATCACTACATGGCCCCCATGACGGCCTCGGGGCGGCGTCAGGCGCTGGCGCTGGCCTGAGCGCTTAGGCCGCAAGGAATGGTAACTGCCCTGGCTTCGGCCGGGGCTTTTTCATATGCAGGGCCTGAAACCGGCCCCGGATTGCAGTGCAACATGACCAGAACCGTGCCGCGTGATAAAGTCGATTGTGTACAAAATGGCGCTGTTTCTAACAGTCTCTGCCAGTATTCAGTCACGATGGCGTTGGAATGTGCCCATCAGCCAAGACAAAGGAAATATTGTGGTCAACATTGCCGAACTCCAACCGCAAGCGGTTTGGGAACATTTTCAGACCCTGTGCGAGATTCCCCGCCCCTCCAAGCACGAAGAACAATTGCGTGATTATTTAAAGGGCTGGGCTGAACTGCGCGGTTTGCAAACCGTTGTGGATGCCGCCGGCAACCTGATTGTGCGCAAAGCCGCCAGCCCCGGTTATGAAAACCGGATCGGGGTGGTGCTGCAAGGACATCTGGACATGGTGTGCCAGGCCAATACCGGTACCGAGCATGATTTCTTCAAGGACCCCATCCGCCCGGTATTGCAAGATGGCTGGCTGGTGGCGGAAAACACCACGCTGGGCGCTGACAACGGCATTGGTGTTGCCATGGGGTTGGCGGTACTGGCCAGTGATGATCTGCAACACGGTCCGGTCGAAGTACTGATGACGCTGGACGAGGAAGCCGGCATGGGCGGCGCGCTGGGTCTGGAAGCCGGGCTGTTGCAAGGCCGCATGATGATCAATATCGATACCGAAGAATGGGGTGAGTTCTATATGGGCTGTGCCGGTGGTGTCGATGTCAATGTGACGCGCCATTATCAGTCTGAGGATCTGCCGGCCGGCTATCAAGCCGCCAGACTGCAAGTGCGTGGTCTCAAGGGTGGCCATTCGGGTGCAGACATCCATCTGGGCCGTGGCAATGCCAACAAGATTCTGGTGCGTCTGCTGCGTGAACTGCAGGCGGAAACTGATCTGCGCCTGGTCAGCTTCAGCGGTGGCACGGCACGTAATGCACTGGCGCGCGAAGCTTTCTCCGTGGTGGCTTATCCGCAGGACGATGCGGCAAAGCTTGCCGCCAAACTGGACGCTTTTCAGGCCTTGCTGCGGTTTGAACTGGCGGGTGTGGATGAGGGCATCGAGGTGCTGGCCGAGCCGGCCAAGGCCGCCAGCGTGCTGGCTCTGGCAGACCAGTCCGCCATCCTGGCGGCGCTGCATGCGGCACCGCACGGGGTCAAGCGCATGAGCCAGCGTGTCAGTGGCGTGGTGGAAACCTCCAATAATCTGGGTGTGGTGCGGGTGGAGGAGGGCAAGGTCTTTGCCAATCTGATGGTGCGCTCCCTGCTGGATTCCGGCACCTGGATGCTGGCGCGTGAAGTGGAAAGCCTGTTTGTGCTGGCCGGTTTCGCCGTGGAAATGGAGGGTGGCTATCCGGGGTGGGCTCCCAATCCGCAATCGCCGCTGCTGGCACTGTTCCAGCAGGTGTATGAGCGGGAATTCGCCCAGGCATCCGGTGTGCAGGTGATTCATGCCGGTCTGGAGTGCGGCATTATTGGCGCCAAATACCCGCATATGGACATGGTGTCCTTTGGCCCCACCATCCGTGGTGCGCATGCGCCGGGTGAGCGGGTTGAAGTGGCTTCGGTGGGCAAGGCCTGGCAATTGCTCAAGGCGGTACTGGCTGCCGTGCCGGAGCAGCATTGAAACAGGGGCACTGCCTGCAGTCAAAGCGCCGTCGATGACGGCGCTTTTTCTTTGCCCTGTTCAGTCTTTCTTTTTGGCCCGTGGGTGGGCGGCATCGTACACCTTGGCCAGATGCTGGAAATCCAGCGCAGTATAAATCTGGGTGGTGGACAGATTGGCGTGGCCCAGCAGCTCTTGTACGGCACGCAGGTCGCCAGAAGATTGCAGGATATGGCTGGCAAAGGAGTGGCGCAGCATGTGCGGATGGACATGCCGGTCCATACCGGTGCGGATGGACCACTCGGCCAGTCGTTTCTGCATTTGCCGCCCTCCCAGGCGCTGGCCATGCCGACCGACAAAAACGGCCGGACAATCAGCCTCTGCCTGCCGCTCGGCCAGCCATTGCCGCAGGTATTCCAGCGCGGTGCGACCGATGGGTAGCAGACGGACCTTGTTACCCTTGCCGCGAACCCGCATCAATTGTTCCGACAGGTCCAGATCCGGCAAGTCCAGGCCAACGGCTTCCGACAGGCGCAGGCCGGAGGAGTACATCAGTTCGAACAAGGCGCGATCGCGCAGGCTGAGTGTGTCATCGGCCGGAATGTGTTCCAGCAGAGCGGACGTTCCATCCACCGGCAGCGCCTTGGGGAGTGGCTTGCTCTGCTTGGGGGCGCGCAGGCCAAGGCAGGGATTGCTGCTGATCAGTTGCTGCTGCAGCAGCCAGTCAAAGAATTGGCGCCAGGAGGATAGCTTGCGTGCCAGGCTGCGGCTGTCCAGCCCGCGGCCATGCAGGCTGGACAAGGCTTTGCCGATGTCCGTGGCACGGGTCTGCAGCCAGTCAGCCTCACCCCGCAGCTGGTGTAGTTGCTTCAGATCACGTAGATAAGCGTCCAGCGTGTGGCGGCTACGCCCTTGCAAGCGTAGCTGATTGGCAAAGTCCAGTAGCAGGGAGGAGGCATCAGCCACGGCGCAACTTGGCCATTTGCATCAGTTTTTCAAACAAGGACAAGTCTTGCTCGTTCTTGAGCAGGGCACCTGCCAATGGCGGCAAGCTGGCGTTGCCATGCCTGCTGGCCAGTTCCTGGCTGTCGATGTTTTCACTGCCCAATAGTTTCAGCCAGTCCAGCAGTTCGGACGTGGTGGGTTTTTTCTTTAGTCCCGGCAGTTCCCGAATGGAGAAAAACACTTCCAGCGCCTGGCTGATCAATTGCTGCTGCAAGCCCGGATAGTGCACATCGATGATGGCCTGCATGGTGTCCCGGTCCGGGAAGCGAATGTAGTGGAAGAAGCAGCGGCGCAAAAAGGCATCCGGCAGTTCTTTTTCATTATTGGAAGTAATGATGATGATGGGGCGCTGTCTGGCCCGGACAAACTGCTGGGTTTCGTGGACAAAGAACTCCATCTGGTCCAGCTCGCGCAGCAGATCGTTGGGGAATTCGATATCGGCCTTGTCGATCTCGTCAATCAGCAGCACCGGAGCGGTAGCCGCCTCAAAAGCCTGCCATAGCTGGCCTTTGATAATGTAATTGCTGATGTCGTGTACCCTGGCGTCACCAAGCTGGGAGTCACGCAGTCGCGATACCGCATCATATTCATACAGCCCATGCTGGGCCTTGGTGGTGGATTTGATCGGCCAGATGATCAGCTGGCGGCCTAGGCCGGCGGCGATTTCCTCGGCCAGCATGGTTTTGCCGGTGCCGGGCTCTCCCTTGACCAGCAAGGGGCGTTGCAGGGTGATGGCCGCATTGACGGCCATCATCAGGTCATCGGTGGCGACATAGTTGTCGCTGCCGCTAAAGCGTGTGTTCATGTGGGCTAGCCTTGTGGTCATGATGCTACAAAGCCGCCAGGGTCGCCCGGGCGGCTTTGATCATGCGGGGGCGGTACGGATGCCACTCCCGGTCGTGCTGGTGCAGTGCTTAGCGGACGAACTGGCGTTCCAGATCATCCAGGCTGATGTTCCATTCTTTCATCATGTGACGCAGCAGCACCATTTCCGGATCGCTGATGGTGCCGTCCGACTTGCTGATGTCCATGGCCAGCACGCAAGTGAGGATGCGTTTGTTGGGGTCGCTGACTTCGGACAGCATGGCTTCGATACGATCGCTATCCAGCAGATGAATGGTGCCATCCTGTTCTGCTTCGTCGGAGATATCGTCACAGTAATCCGCCAGCACCTGGGCAAACTGCTTGCGCGGCAGGCCGATCAGATCGTAGACATTGACGTTTTCAAGCAGATCCAGCTCGCGCGGGTCCATATTGCCATCGGTAATCATGAACATGGCCAGCAGGCGGGCGATGGCCTGCGGGCTGTTGCCTGGATATGAACGCATCTTGGGATTCCCTATTGTTATTGGTTGACTCTAGCCGCAAACGCGGCGGGCATGGCGACTGGTTTCCGGGTTTGATAGTCGAAGAATACGATGCCTGTCTTCAATCTTGCCACTTCTTTGCCATTGTTGCCATCGATAGCCTGGTAGACGATGTCCAGACCATAGGGGTTGGGGTCGGCCAGGCCCAGCCGGAAAAGCAGCTGGTCGCCATGGAAGGCCTCGGCACGATACATTACCGCAGCATCGGCCATGATGATACCCACGCCTTCCACATCCAGCTCGCTGTAGCCCAGGCTTTTCAGAAAGCGCAGGCGTGCTTCATGGGCCAGGCGCAAAATGGCATCATTTGCCATGTGACCGCCATAGTTGATATCGCTGATCCGTACTTCCAGCATGGTTTCGTAAATGAATTGCTCTGGTAGTGCAATCTTGATGCGGGCCATGATTTCACCTGAAGAAATGACAAGCAGTCTAATCGACTGTCTTAATCTGTATCAACCGTAGGGCAGGCTGGTTTGCTAGACTGAATGCATAGTAGCAACACACAACAGGAGAGAGTTATGTATCAACGCATATTTGTTCCCGTGGATGATAGCGACACTTCCAATCTGGCTTTGGCTGAAGCCTGCCGGCTTGCCAAGAGCATGGGCAGTACTCTGCGCCTGGTGCATGTTGTCGACCTGGCCCAGTTCGGCTGGGGGGGGACTGAGTTTCTCGATGCTGCCGAGCTGCAAAAATCGATCAAGCAAGCTGGTGAGCAGGTGCTGGGGCAGGCTCAGGCGCAGGCAGTGGCTGCTGGCCTGGCTCCGGAAGTGAAGATTCTGGAAAGCTGGGGTGACAAGATTGCCTCGGTTTTGCTGGATGATGCCAATACCTGGGGCGCGGACCTGGTGGTCATGGGTACCCATGGCTGGAGTGGTTTGATGCATATCCTGATGGGTAGCGTGGCCGAAGGTCTGCTCAAGCAGGCGGATGTGCCGGTACTGCTGGTGCGTAACGCCGGGGAATAAGCAGGCAGGTGAGGATGTGGCTCGCTCTACCAGGGCGGGTCACTGGTGCCAGTGTGGCCAAGATGCAAAAAGGGCGGTGGCAAGCCGGTATCTCCCCTACCGGCCTGCCACCGCCCTTGTGGCGATATGTGCAGTATTAGTTGGCTGCTACTTCTGCATTGCCTTCCTGAGCTTCCATCTGGGCGCGTACGGCCTTGCGCAGGCTCTTGTACAGATCCGGATGGGTTTCCTTCAGGTATTCGACGATTTCGAAGTCTTCACGACGAACCTTGGACAGGTCGATCTGCTCGACATGCACCAGGCGCAGCAGTTCGCGTACCGGTTTGGGCATGTTGCGACCGCTCTCGTAGCGGGAGCCGCCAGACTGGGTAACGCCGATGCGGCTCCAGAACTCTTGCTGGTTCAGGCCGAGCTTGCGACGGATTTCACGCGGATTGGTGATTTTCTCAAAGAGTTTCATGACTTGTTCCTCTTAAAAAGGCTAAACGTATTGTATTGAGTTATAGGTATGGTTTAGGACACTGCCCTATGTCCTAAAAATAGCAAAGAAAATCCATAACGAATAATCAGATGCATGAAAAATCATTAAGTTCAATGATTCCTACATCTTATTTTCTATATGTTAGAGTATTCTTATCTAGAAATACAATGGAATCTTTGCCAACTGGCGTGAAATAGTATCGCCATGTCGTAAACATGTACATACAAGAGGGGAGGGGTGGCGAGCCTGACCCTCGGCACTTGTACTAAGTAACTATGGCTGCTTCCTTCCGGACCTGACCAGGTTTGCTACCGTACAATGCGAGGAGACCCGCCGTAGAAGAAGGCGAATCATAGCGGGTTTCGACCGGTTTGCCAAGTGTTTGCGCTTACCTGGCAGCCTGGAGCTTGGCAGCACAATGGTGACGGTTGTTGAAGGTCTGGAATGGTATTGCCGCCTGCCGGGTAATCAGGGCAGACTCACGACATGCCTTGTCTTACTGATTACAGGACTGCCATGTCTTCTTCCTACCTTTCCTTGCTGAGCCGCCTGGTTGCTTTTGATACCACCAGCCGTCATTCCAATCTGGAGCTGATTCACTGGGTAAGCCAGTATCTGTCGGAATATGGGGTCAGCAGTCATCTCACTTTGAATGATGATGGCAGCAAGGCCAATCTGTTTGCCCGTATCGGGGCTGATGAGCTGCCCTTGATGCTGCTGTCCGGGCATTCCGATGTGGTGCCGGTTGATGGGCAAGCCTGGACTTCACCGCCGTTTGTCTTGACTGACAAGGGGGATGGGCGCTGGTATGGGCGGGGTTCTGCCGATATGAAAGGCTTTATTGCCTGCGTGCTGGCGCGCGTGCCGGACTGGGTGGAGCTGGCCAGGCAAGGGGGCTTGCAGCAAGGCATAGGCATTGCACTCTCTTATGATGAGGAGGTGGGCTGCCTGGGTGTGCCACGTCTGATCGAGGCCCTGTTGCAACAGGACATTCCGGTGGCAGGTTGCATCATTGGCGAACCCACCTCCATGCGGCCGGTGGTGGCTCACAAGGGGATTGCCCATTATCACTGCCATGTGGCCGGGCGGGCAGCGCATTCTTCGCTGACGCCGCAGGGGGTGAATGCCATCGAATATGCGGCCCGCCTGATCACCCATGTGCGACGTCTGGCGGATACCGAGGCGTCTTTCGGGCATCATCAGCCTTTATATGATGTGCCGTTTACTACTTTGCAGACCGGCACCATTCACGGCGGTACCGCCAACAATATTGTTCCCAAAGATTGCACGTTTACCTTTGAATGCCGCTGGCTACCTGGCGATGATCCACAGCGCTTTGTCGATTCGGTGCGCGACTATGCCGACAAGCTGCTGCTGGAAATGCGCCAGACTGCGCCGGAGGCGGATATCTCGATAGAACCCAGAGTGTATTGCCCGGCGTTCGAGGCCACGCCGGATAGCGAGGTGCTGCACTATGTAGAGAAACTGTGTGGCTGCCAGGGTGGGGATGGGGTGGCTTATACCACCGAGGCCGGCGTGTTTCATGCGGCGGGTATCCCTTGCGTGGTGCTGGGGCCGGGCTCTATCGAGCAGGCACACCGGCCTGACGAATTTATTGAGCACAGTCAACTGGAGGCGTGTTTCGACTGGTTGGGACGCCTGACTGCGGAGCTGTGTCGCATGCGGGAGAGCAAGTAGCAGATTTTTTTGCATGGTCTGGCAAATCGCTTCAAAATCGCCGCTTTCGGTGACCCCGGAAACCAGAAGCGCCCGTTCAGGTTATCGCTTGAACGGGTTTGTTTTTTGTCGTGATGAGAGACCATATGAAACAGGACAACAGATCCTCGGCCACCGTGGGCGCCAGCAAGGCGCGTGACGGTTTTACCTCCAGCTTTGGTGTGTTGGCGGCCACCCTGGGTTCGGCCGTCGGCCTGGGTAATATCTGGAAATTCCCCTATCTGACCGGTACCAATGGCGGTGCCGGTTTTCTGGTGGTGTATGTGTGCGCCACCTTGCTGGTGGGGCTGCCGGTGATGATCTCCGAGATCATGCTGGGCCGCCGTGCCAAGTCCGATGCCGTGACCGCGCTGAAGAAGCTGGCTCCAGCTGGCCAACCCTGGTGGCTGATCAGTGCTTTTGGCGTGGTGTCTGCCTTCCTGATCATGGCGTTTTATTCCGAAGTGGCGGCATGGGTGTTTGCCTATGTGTTCAAGGCCATGGGTGGTGGCATCCTGTCCAGTGATCCCAAGGTGACATCGGCAGCTTTTGGCGGCCTGATTGCCGATCCGGTGCAGTCGCTGTTGTGGCAATGGCTGGTGCTGGTACTGATTGGCGGCATCTTGCTGATGGGTGTGGCCAAGGGGATCGAGGCAGTGACCAAGAAGCTGATGCCGGTCTTGTTCCTGTTGCTGCTGGTGATTGGCGTGCGCAGCCTGATGCTGCCGGGCGCAATGCAGGGGGTTTCCTTCCTGTTTACCCCGGATTTCTCCAAGATTACCGCTGGCGTGGTGCTGACTGCGGTAGGCCTGGCGTTTTTCAAGCTGTCCATCGGCATGGGGACCATGATGACCTATGGCAGCTACTTCCGTGATGACCAGAACATTCCGGCTACCACCCTGCGGGTGATGTGTGCCGACCTGTTTGTTTCCATGCTGGCCGGTATCGCCATTTTCCCGGCGGTGTTTGCTTTTGGTTTCAAGCCGGAGGCGGGCCCCTCGTTGCTGTTCATCACCATTCCTGCCGTGTTTGCCAGCATGCCGCTGGGGCAGCTGTTCATGGTGGCATTCTTTATCCTGGCGGCCATTGCTTCGACTGGTGCCATGCTGTCCATCCTGGAAGTGCCGGTATCGGTGATGAGCGAGCGTTTTGGTATCAGCCGGCCCAAGGCTACGGTGCTGAACCTGGGTTTGCTGGCGCTGATTGGTGCCACCTGTGCCTTGTCCAACAGCAGCATGGCCGAGTTCAAATTGTTCGGCATGACCATGTTCGACCTGTTCGACTTTGTCACGTCCAATATCCTGATGCCGCTGGGCGGGATTTTCCTGTGTCTCTTCGTTGGCTGGGTGTGGGGTTTCGAGCGCCTGAAACAGGCCTTGTCGAATGAAGGGAAGCTGCACAACGAAAGCCTGGTGCGGGTGCTGTTCGTGGTGGTGCGTTTTGTATCGCCGCTGCTGATCCTGGTTGTGATGCTGAAAGGTTTGAAGCTGTTCTAAGCCAGAGGGCTTGTAGCAGGTATTAAGCAAAACGGGCCACCCGTCGAGGGATGGCCCGTTTTGCTTGGAAACGAGCGTTGTATTCCTGTCGCATTGCTGGCCCGACTTATTGCCTCATACACTTTTAACTAGTACTAAACAATAAATCGTGAAATGATGGGCGCTCTTCTCGTATCCGTCGTGGATAAAAGGGGCTTGCGTGAGTCAGAACAAAATCTTGTCCTTCAGCCTGCAGCAGCTGGACCGGCCGGAAAGAATGACTGCCTTGTGTTCCGCATTATCGGCCTTGGTGCCGGACCGTTTTGCCGGGCCGTGGTCAGAGGAGGAGCTGCGCGAGCTGATTCAGGGCTGGCGCATGATGGCTTTCTGTCTGGATGACGACGTGGTGTGCGCCTATCCCTTCCATTCCGCCGATGGCCTGTTCCGGACCGTGGTGTTCCATACCCGGGCAGCCTGAAATCAGGTGCGGTCCGGATGCCGGTGGCAGCTGCTCAGGTGATCATTCACCACGCCGGTTGCTTGCAGATAGGCATAGATCACCGTGCTGCCAACAAAATTCATCCCTGCTTTTTTCAAGGCTTTGCTGATGCGGTCGGACAATTCGGTACTGGCCGGACATTCACTGCTGGACTGCCAGTGATTGATGATGCTTTTCCCACCGGTATGACCCCATAGCCAACGATCAAAACTGCCATGCTGTTGTTGCAGCTGCAGAAACACGCGTGCATTGCGGATGGCGCTGCTGATTTTCAGCCGGTTGCGCACGATGCCGCTGTCCTGCATCAGTCTTTCAACATCAGCCTCGGTCATCATGGCCACGCGTGCTGGATCGAAGGCGTGAAAGGCGCGACGATAGCCTTCACGTTTGCGCAGGATGGTAATCCACGACAGCCCGGCCTGGGCACCCTCCAGTATCAGCATCTCGAACAGCTTGTGCTCATCATGCTGGGGCTGGCCCCATTCCTGATCGTGATAGGCCATATACAGCGGATCATCACCACACCATGGGCAGCGCGGCAGGTCTGAGTTGGGCATAAGGGCTCCGGAGTGGCCCGGCAAAGGCCGGGCGCGGGGCATCAGGCGAGGTTGTGCATCAGGATGTCGCAGGACAGGCCTGTCTTCTGCATCCCCTGCCGGGTGGCGAGATTGATGATGAGCGGATTGCGGATATTGGCTTTCAACTCACCCAGCGCCGGGTGGGTTTCGGATTCGGATTGTTCCTGATACAGCAGAACCAGAATCACCGCGTCTTCTGGTTTGCTCAGGCCAAGCAGGGCGACTTCCTCATCGCTCAGCTCGACTTCATAGCGTACGCCCAGCTGCAGCGGGTAGGTCACGCTCAGGGTAATGGCCGAGTCGTCCAGCGACTGCATCCAGAATACCGAGGGGTTGCTGCTGTCGGCATTGTGGAACAGCTTGAACTGGGTGCAGTTTTCCAGGGCGGGGATGCCCTGGGCAAAATTGATGATGGTGCTTTCATCCACTTCTACGGTGCCGAGTTGGCTGGAATTGAACAGCATGACATTCTCCCTGTGGCAGATGCAGGCATTATGCATCAAGCCTTGCCTGTGGACGATGCTCTCTTGAAGGCGGATTGATCTGCGACACTGACGAGGCTGACCCGATTTGGCACCCGCTTTGCCGCCGTGCAGTGCAAAACGCTAGAATGCTGCACCATGATGATGCCTTCTTCTTTATATCCCCAGATTCAGGCTGCCTTGCTGAGTGAGGACCTGGACGACAAACTGGCCCGAACCGAGGCAATCCATGCTGCCTGGCAACGTGGCGAGCTGGTGCGCGCGGATGCCCCGCTGAGCCGCCTGCCCGAAGCGGGGCGACCGGCCCGGCCGGAACTGGTGCATGCTACCAAGGTGCCGCGTCGCCGGCCCGGCTCGCCGCTGGGTCAGCCGGCCATGCTGCATGCCATCGCCCATATCGAGTTCAATGCGGTGAATCTGGCGCTGGATGCGGCCTGGCGCTTTCGCGACATGCCGGATGCCTATGTTGGCGACTGGTTGCGGATTGCGGCGGAAGAGGCTGGCCATTTCCGCATGCTGCAAGGCCGCTTGCAGCAGCTTGGTTACGCTTATGGTGACTTTCCTGCGCATAACGGGCTGTGGGAAATCTGCCATGTGACCGATCACGATGTGCTGGTACGCATGGCCCTGGTGCCCAGAGTGCTGGAAGCGAGGGGGCTGGATGCCAATCCCGAGCTGCAGCGCAAGCTGGCCAATATTGGTGACCACGATAGCGTGGCCATTCTGGATATCATCCTGCGTGATGAAATCGGCCACGTTCAGGTGGGCAATCACTGGTTTCACTGGCTGTGCCAACAGCGCGGCCTGGAGCCGATGGCCACCTTCAGCGGTTTGCTGGCGCAGTATGATCTGACGGCTCATCGTGGCAGCTATAATGCCGATGCGCGCCGGCTTGCCGGTTTTTCCGAAGCCGAATTGCAATGGCTGCAGCAGGAAAAGTCCATGGCCGAACCGTCCGGTTCCTGAGTCTGAGTCAATCTCGATGCTTTCAATCACCGCGCGATGGAGTAGTGCATGATTTCCCAGTTTTTCCGGCGCTTGCAATACAAGCGCAAGCAAGCTGCCCTTTATCTGTTGTTGGCCACCGTGCTGTTCGTCCTGTGCGCCGCCCTGCAAAGCGGGCTGGATTTTGCCCGTGCACCGGTCGCGACTGCATTTTCATGGTTGCTCATGTTGCTGGCCCTGCTCGGTCAGTTGGCGATGCTGCTGGTGCTTTTCAGAAAACCATGAAGGAAAAATGGCATTGAAAACAGGGATTTAAAGCGGTGTTGGCGATGGATTTCAGGCTTGACGATGCGTGTGCCAACAGCGCATAATCGCGCCGCAACATCAAGAAAAGGCCCCTGATACGGCGGGGCCTTTTTGTTTTTACAGTTTTCGGAGAATCCCGAATCATGGACTATCAGGCGTTTTTGCGTCAGTTGGAATCCAGCACGCTGCCTGCATCCGGGTTTACCCACCAGGCGCATCTGTTTGCAGCCTGGGCTTATCGCCGCCAGTATCCCGCCGCCGAAGCCGCCGTGCGATGCTCTCGCGCCTTGTCGCGTTATGCGATGGCACAGGGGGCGGCAGAGAAATACCACCACACGCTCACCATGTCCCTGCTGTCCATTCTCTATCACCGTGCCCAGCAAATGCCGGCCATGGTGGAGGAGTGGCCCGTTTTCCTTGCCCAGTGCGATGACGTTCTGCGCGATGCCAGGGCCGTGCTGCTCGAATACTACTCAGATGACAGGTTGAACCAGGAGGCTTCGCGCCGCGCATTTGTACCGCCGGATCGCACGCCACTGCCCATTGCCTGCCTGTCTCATTAAGAAAGCCAAGCCATCATGTTAAAAGCCCCGGAATTGCTGCTGCCTGCCGGCACGCTGGACAAAATGCGTGCTGCCTACGATTTTGGTGCCGACGCGGTTTACGCCGGCCAGCCACGCTACTCGCTGCGTGCGCGTAATAACGATTTCAAGCTGGAAGAGCTGAAAACCGGCATCGATGAAGCTCATGCCCGGGGCAAGCTGTTCTTTGTGGCCAGTAATCTGTTGCCGCACAACAGCAAGATCAAGACCTATATGGCGGACATGGAGCCGGTGATCGCCATGAAGCCGGATGCGCTGATCATGGCCGATCCCGGCCTGATCATGATGGTGCGCGAGCGCTGGCCGGAGGTGCCGATTCACCTGTCGGTACAGGCCAATACCGTTAACTATATGGGCGTAAAGTTCTGGCAGAAGCTGGGCGTGTCACGCATCATCCTGTCGCGCGAGCTGAGCCTGGACGAGATTGCCGAAATCCGTCAGGAATGTCCCGACATCGAGCTGGAAGTATTCGTACACGGCGCCTTGTGCATTGCCTATTCCGGCCGCTGCCTGCTATCCGGCTATTTCAACCATCGCGATCCCAACCAAGGCACCTGTACCAATGCCTGCCGCTGGGATTACAAGATGCACGACACCCAGGGTGATGACGCGGGCGATGTGCAAACCATCAAGCTGGATTTCAACAAGGCACTGGAAGAAGCCAACCAGAGCTTCGCCGCCTGTGGTGGTGCAGAGCGTCATCCCTTGGCCGACAAGACCTACCTGATCGAGGAGGGCAGCCGTCCGGGTGAGCTGATGCCCATCATCGAAGACGAGCATGGCACCTACATCATGAACTCCAAGGACCTGCGCGCGGTGGAGCAGGTGGAGAAGCTGGTGAAGATTGGCGTGGATTCGCTGAAGATCGAAGGCCGTACCAAGAGCCTGTACTACGTGGCGCGTACTGCTCAGGTATACCGTCAGGCCATTAACGATGCCGTGGCCGGACGCCCGTTTGACCTGGGCTTGCTGGCCGAGCTGGATGGCCTGGCCAATCGTGGCTACACCCCGGGCTTCCTGGAGCGCCACCAGACCCAGGACTACCAGAACTATCTGGATGGTCATTCCAAGGCCAAGCAAAGCCAGTATGTGGGCGATGTGCTGGAAGTGGATGCCGAGGGCTGGGCGCTGGTGGAAGTGAAGAACCGCTTTGGCGTGGGTGATCGCATCGAGGTGATTCACCCCTCCGGTAATCGGATTGTCCAGCTGGCACAGATGACCCGTAATGGCGTTGCCGTGGAACTGGCTGCCGGTAATGGCATGCAGGTGCGGATTCCGGATATGGCGGGGATGGAGAAAGCCTTGCTGGCACGGTTGATCTGATCAAATGTAGACCGACACTGAAAAGTTGCTAAAACGTAAGCGGATTGCCTGCAAGGGCAATCCGCTTTTGTTTTGCCTGGAAGCATCCCGAATCTGGGGTGGATTTGATCTGTGGCAAATCTGCCTCAGCCCGGAGGATGCTAAGAAAAAAACTTTTTTGTCTATCCCGACAGTCCGGCAGCAGGTGAGGCCGGCTGGCCGTGGCTGGCCCGGATGGTAATGGTGATGGGGATTTCAGCCTGTCAGGGTGCGGTAAATCCTTGAAACATCAGGCGGGGCAAGGGTTTTGATCATATGTTGAGGTATTTTGCTGGCTATGCGGCTGCTGTGGCCGGTGAAATGATCAGATGTGCAAAACCGTAAACATCCGCAAACGTCAATAGCGCCAGCGGGCAGAATTTTTTGCACTGCAAAATAAATTCATGTTGCGGCTGAATGTCTTTGTGGTTAAAAAGCTGTAACACCTCACCACGAATTGTGGATTTTATTAAACATTACAGAGGTGACATCTACTGCGGAGGGAGCTTGGGTATGGAGAAATCCACCCTGGTGCGAGATGGTGCTGCTGGATGGTTGGAAAAACCGTTCCCGGCGACAACTCGTCACAGGTTTCCTGCGAAAATAATGGAAGGTCACGGACCCGTCGGTTTGCTGTCCTTCGCTCTTGTCTGACTGATATCAGTTCCCTCGGGCGTTGAAATAGCCAGAGTGGATAGGATGGGGGTATAAATGGTGTGCACGGATATTGCTTTATGCAAGATGCCGACACCTTTGCCCCAGGTTCAGCGCTGGCCGGATATGAGGGAAAACCCCGCTCGGTCAGTATGAGGTGCAGTTCATCAGGTCCCTGACGTCCCCAGACCAAAGGGAGTTTATGGTGTTGCAATACATTAGGAAGCCTGTAATGAAGAAGAAACTAGTCAAAAAAGTGCTGTGTTCGCTGCTCTTGTTGTTGCCCAGTGCCGCTGTGCTGGCAGATGACAAGGCATTGAACGTTTACAACTGGTCGGATTACATCGCCAAGAGCACCATCCCCGGTTTTGAAAAGCAGACTGGTGTCAAGGTCAAGTATGACGTCTACGATAGCGATGACACCCTGCAAGCCAAGATGCTGACCGGCAAGGCGGGCTACGACATCGTGGTGCCCACCTCCAACTTCATGGCCAAGCAGATTGAAGCTGGCATCTATCAGAAGCTGGACAAATCCAAGATCCCCAATCTGGCGAACCTGGACAAAGGCCTGATGGCCAAGATCGTGGATGCCGACCCGGGCAATGCCCATGGTGTGCCTTGGGCTTATGGTACTGATGGCCTGGGTTACAACTTCACCAAGGTGAAAGCCATTCTGGGTGCTGGCGCTCCGCTGGACAGCTGGGACATCCTGTTTGATCCGAAATACGTGTCCAAACTGAAGGGTTGTGGCGTTTCGGTACTGGACCAGGCCAATGACGTGTTTGCCGTGGCCCTGCATCACCTGGGCAAGGATCCGAACAGCAAGAACCCGGCCGATTACCAGGCTGCCTTCGAACTGCTGAAGAAGATCCGTCCCTACATCACCCAGTTCAACTCCTCCGGCTACATCAATGACCTGGCCAACGGCGACATCTGTCTGGCTCTGGGCTGGTCCGGTGACGTCAATATCGCCAAGCACCGTGCGGCTGAAGCCAAGCGTACCTATCAGCTGGGTTATGTGATTCCGAAGTCCGGCGCACCGATCTGGTTTGACGTGATGGTGATTCCGAAAGACGCGCCTCATACCGAGGCTGCGCTGAAGTGGATCAACTACATCGAAAGCCCGGAAGTCAATGCCGCGATTACCGACGAAGTGTTCTACCCGACCGTGAATGCTGCCGCGCGCAAATTCGTGAAGCCGGAAATCGCCAACGATCCTTCCATCTATCCGCCGGAATCGGTCATGAAGACCCTGTTCCTGCTCAAGCCGCTGCCGGCTGACATCATGCGTCTGCAGAACCGTCTGTGGACCCAGCTGAAGACTGGCCGCTAAACCGAGTCCTGACCGGTCGGGCCCGCAGTGGTCCGGCCAGTCTGGAAAGCACGATTTGCCCGGCTTGCCTGGCAGGTTGATGCGACAGCCAACTGCCGCCGTGTTGTGCGGTGGCAGGGGGTTAAAACAAAGTCTGTGGAGTGAGGGTTGCAATCCGGCCTGCAAAACCGGGTTGTAGTGAAACGTAAGTCATCACATCAGGGCGGGTCGTGACAGGGCCTTGATATGATGGCTGTGAAGATGTGCTTGGCAAGCCGGTCCCACCGGCCAAGTGGTGCTACTCATGAAAAGTCTCAATTTCAGTCGATGGTTTCCGTCCGGCAGGACGACCGTCATTGGTGTTCCCTTCCTGTTCTTGTTCGTGTTTTTCCTGCTGCCCTTCCTGCTGGTGGTGGGGATCAGCTTCTCGCAGCAGCAACTGGGGATTCCACCCTATACGCCGCTGACCAAGATTGAAGACGACGTCTTCACCCTAGTACTCAATATCGGCCATTACAAGTTCATGCTGGGTGACGATCTGTACTTCGCCACCTACATCAGCTCGGTGCAAATGGCTTTTGTTTCTACCGTGCTGTGTCTGCTGATCGGCTATCCCATGGCCTATTACATCGCCCGTGCGTCCGAGTCCGCTCGTGACACGCTGATGATGATGGTGATGCTGCCGTTCTGGACCTCCTACCTGATCCGCGTGTATGCCTGGATCGGCATTCTCAAGAACGATGGCTTTCTCAACCAGTTCCTGATGTGGCTGGGCGTCATCGATACCCCGCTGCGGCTCTACCATACCAACTGGGGTGTTTATATCGGCATGGTGTTCTCCTACCTGCCTTTCATGATCATGCCGCTGTATGCCCACCTGGTGAAAATGGACCTGCGCCTGCTGGAAGCTGCCTACGACCTGGGTGCCCGCCCGTGGAAGGCCTTTGTGCAAGTCACCTTGCCGCTGTCCAAGAACGGCATCATTGCCGGCAGCCTGCTGGTGTTCATTCCGGCGGTAGGGGAGTACGTGATCCCGGAACTGCTGGGTGGCTCGGATACGCTGATGATCGGTCGCGTGATGTGGGACGAATTCTTTAACAATATGGACTGGCCGATGGCGGCTACCGTGACCTGCGCCATGGTGCTGTTGCTGCTGGTGCCGATGGCGATGTTCCAGCATTACCAGGCGAAAGTGATGGAGGAAGTGAAATGAGCACGATGAAACCCAGCAAGCCGCTGTCGATTGCGGTACTTGGCTTCGGCTACTCCTTTCTGTATCTGCCCATCATCCTGCTGGTGATCTACTCGTTCAACGAGTCCAAGCTGGTGACGGTATGGTCCGGCTTTTCCACCAAATGGTACGGTGCCCTGCTGGAAGACGACGAGCTGATCACCTCGGCCCTGCTCAGCGTGAAGATCGCGCTGATGACGGCCACCGCCTCGGTGGTGATTGGTACCTGGGCCGGTTTCGTGATGGCACGCTTGAACCGCTTCCGCCTGTTTCCGCTGTTTGCCGGCATGATTAATGCCCCGCTGGTGATTCCGGAAGTGATTCAGGGTATTTCGCTGCTGCTGCTGTTCGTGGCCATGGAGCAGACCCTGGGCTGGCCGGAAGGCCGTGGCGTGTTCACCATCTGGATTGGTCACGTGATGCTCTGTGTTTCCTATGTAGCCATCATCGTGCAGTCCCGTGTACGTGAACTGAACCGTTCGCTGGAAGAAGCGGCCATGGATCTGGGTGCACGTCCGCTCAAGGTATTCTTCGTGATTACCCTGCCGCTGATCTCCCAGGCCCTGGTATCGGGCTGGTTGCTGTCCTTCACCCTGTCGCTGGACGACCTGGTGCTGACGGCCTTCCTGTCCGGCCCGGGTTCCACCACGCTGCCGATGGTGATCTTCTCCCGCGTACGTCTGGGTCTGAACCCGGAAATGAACGCGCTGGCCACCCTGTTCATCATCATCGTGTCGGTCGGTGTGGTGGCAGGCAATCTGTATATGCGTTCGGTACAGCGCAAGCGTGACCGTGAAATGCAGCTGGCCTTCAATCAGGCTTGATCGGATATAGCAGGTCGCATCAAGACGACCGGGTAGCAAGAGGCGGTATTTTCCGGTCTCGGGCTACCCGGTCGTGGTCCAAAAGTAAGTGAAATCTAATATTCATGCAGTAGGACAAGGGAGAAGTGAGATGAAGAAATTGTTGATCAGTGCGCTGATCGCAGGTCTTCCCGGTGTCGCCATGGCCGATGCCAAAGGGGATGAGATCGCCAAGCTCAAGGCCCAGCTGGAAGCCTTGCAGGCGCAGATGCAGCAGCTGCAACAGGCCGTCAATGCCGCCACCGCAGCCAAGGCGCCGGAAGCCGATGACGCCAATGCCGAACTGAAGCAACGCGTGGCCGGCATGGAAATGAAGGTGGACAAGCTGACGACTGACGCCAGTGAAGGCCCGATTGCCGGTCTGAGCATCACCGGCTACATGGACCCGACCTATGTGGCCAGCCGGCTAGGCAAGAGTGCCGGCTTCCAGTTCGTCAATCACAGCAATCAGTACGCCTATACCAACAGTACCTTTGGTGATGT
>JAFANL010000142.1 GCA_019232735.1 Aquitalea sp.
GGAAAGTGCGCATCATGCTTGAATCGCTGGCTTTTTTCATGGTATAAAGCCAGCTTTTACCGGTTTTGGGAGTGTTAACATGGCGCGTGTTTGCAAAGTCACCGGCAAACGTCCGATGACCGGGAACAATGTTTCCCACGCCAACAACAAGACGAAACGTCGTTTCCTGCCGAACTTGCAGTACCGCAAGTTCTGGGTAGAAAGCGAAAACCGCTGGGTGCGCCTGCGCGTATCCAACGCTGCACTGCGTACTATCGATAAAGTTGGTATCGATGTAGTGCTGGCAGATCTGCGCGCTCGCGGCGAGATCTAAGCGGTCCTCTAGATAGCGACAGATAGGTAATACAATGCGCGATAAAATCAAGCTTGAATCCACCGCCGGCACTGGCCACTTCTACACTACTACGAAGAACAAGCGCACGATGCCGGAAAAAATGGAGATCAAAAAATTTGATCCCGTTGCCCGCAAACACGTTATCTACAAGGAAACCAAGCTGAAGTAAGCTTGTTTTTCAGTAACGTCGAAGAGCCCTTCTCTGGTGCACGGAGAAGGGTTTTTTATTGCCTGCCGTTTGTGCGCGCCCTTCCTGCCCTCCTGTTTTTGATCAAATATATTCCGCTTCTTACCTGATTTCATCTATATTTCCCTATCCATAATTTTTGTGATCATTTTTCTGATGATTGCCAGAGCAATGCAGAGGAAGTCAGATGAAGCCGATTGCCATCATCCAGCATCTTGCGCTGGATGGTCCTGAATATTTTCTTGATTACCTGAATCGTCATGCCATCCCTGCGCGCATCTTCAAGGTCTATGCGGGGGACGCATTGCCGGACGATATTAGAGCTTATGCCGGAGTCGCCAGCTTTGGCGGGCCGATGAGTGTGCATGATGTGGCCGAGCATGACTGGATTCTGCCGGAGATCGATTTCCTGCGCGCAGCGGTGGCCGCAGATGTGCCGGTGATCGGTCACTGCCTGGGAGGGCAGCTACTGGCCTTGGCCTTGGGGGCTGGCGTGCACAAGGCGGAGATTCCGGAAATCGGCTGGATCGAGCTGGAGGCCAGCTCTGCCGACGTGGCGGGCGAATGGTTTGGTGACCGCCAAGCACCACGTGTGTTCCAGTGGCATAGCGATACCTTTGCATTACCCGCAGGCGCCAGCTTGTTGGCCAGCAGCAGGTATTGCTGCAACCAGGCCTATCTGTATGGCGGCAAGCATCTGGGCATGCAGTTCCACTGCGAGGTCAAGGTGGAGATGATCCGCAAGTGGCTGGATGTCGGCTATCAGGATATCGATGCCCACGATCTGCCTAGCGTGATGTCGGTTGATGAGATTGCTGCTTCGCTGGAAGCCGGCATGGTGCAAAGCCATGCCCAAGCCGATGCCATTTACCGGCGTTGGCTGCGTGGAGTATATGGCTGAAGCTGGTGCAGAATCAGGCGTGTTGGCTGAGGCGGGCGAATTGTTGCTTGGCCAGCACCATGTCCTGCCAGGCCTTGGCCTTGTCTGGCAGATTGCGTAGCAGATAGGCAGGGTGATAGGTGGCGATTAGCGGAATGCCCTGGTATTGATGCAGTTGTCCGCGCAGGCGGCCAATGCTTTGTTCGGTTTGCAGCAGGGTTTGTACGGCAAAGCGACCCAATGCCAGGATCAGTGTCGGCTGCACATGCTTAATCTGTTGGATCAGATAGTCCTGGCAGGCCAGAATTTCCTGCGGGGCCGGGTTGCGGTTACCCGGTGGGCGGCATTTCAACACATTGGCAATGTAAACATCGCGGTCTCGGTCCAGCCCTGCGGCGGCCAGCATATTATCCAGCAGTTGTCCGGCCTTGCCGACAAAAGGCTGGCCCTGCTTGTCCTCCTGCTCGCCTGGAGCCTCCCCGATCAGCATCCAGCGTGCCTGCGGGTTGCCCCGGCCAAACACGGTCTGGGTACGTGTGTGGCACAGCTGACAGTGCTGGCAGTTAGTCACGCTCTGTACCAGCTGATCCCAACTCTGTATTTCTTGCGCCACACCGGCTGTAAGGAGGGGCTGTCCGGCAGCTACTGTGCTGACATCCGCCACGGTCGCCGGGCTTGCATCGCTGGCCTGGCCGGTTGGAATGCGCGGAGACTCTGCTGCGGGCCTTGCCTGGAGTGCGTCTACGGCATGTGACAGTGCAGCTTCTGCGATGGCTTGATCCTGCCGCTGCTGCACGATGGCCTGTCTTTGTTGTGCGGCCGGGTGCTGTTCGAACCATCCGGTCCGGGCTTGCCATTGTGGCCCCAGGCCCATGGCCTGTTGAATAAAGCTGCTGCGATTCACAGGGTGGCCTCCATCAGGATGGCGTGTTCGCGCTG
>JAFANL010000145.1 GCA_019232735.1 Aquitalea sp.
CGATAGCCACGATTGACCTGAACCTGGCCATGATCATCAATCCAGCAGACACGAAACAGGATGATGCGTTCGGGTTCGATCAATCTCTCCAGCAGGGCGTGCCCGGTGTAGCGGGGGTGTTGCTGCAGGAAGGGAGCAAGGCTGCCGAGCACTTCCGTCACAGCCTGCAGGTATTCGGTTTGTCCGGGGTTGTGTTGGGCAAGATGGGTCAGAAATTCGTTCAGCTTGATCATGGGTCAGGAGTTCCGGTCATGCGATTGCGGCTGCGAGGTGGCTGGAGTGCCGCTTGGTGGGGACAAGGCGGAAGAGCGAGGCCGAGTATATAAGTGCGGGGCCAGTCTGTTGCCTGGCCGAGAGGGAAATGGGAAATGCCGTGAGGTCAAATCGGACAATTCGGACCGTGTGAATCTTGGCGAAATTTGAATTGGTACGTATTCAAATTTCCGCTATGCTCTGACACTGGCCAAACAGAAAGTCATCCATGATGATCGAATCGCTAATCAGTCTGTTGCTGGGTGGGATATTGGGCGGTGTGCTGATCCGTTATCGCATGCAGTTGCAATTCCAGCAGCAGCAACAGCAATGGCTGCAGCAGGAGTCCACCTTGCAGGCCCGGCTGGAGGCTGCGCAGGACAATCTGCAACAGGCCAGGCAGCGAGAGGACGCCACGCAGCAAGAGCGGGATGAGGCGCGCCGCCAACTGAATGAAGCCCAGCAGCAAACTGCTGCGCACTGGGCCAGTCGCCAGGAACAGGGCAAGCAGCTGGAACAATTGCGCAGCGAGTGGCAGCAACAAGGCCAGCAGGCGCAGCAACAAGCCAGGGAGCTGCTGCGGCTGAGTGGGCGTGAGCAGGAGCTGCTGACCCTGCTGCAACAGGAAAGACAGCAGTCTGCCGAGAAGCTGGCCTTGCTGAGTGAGGCGCGCGAGGCCTTGGGCAACCAGTTCAAGGCACTGGCCAGTGACATTCTGGAAGAAAAATCCAAGCGCTTCACCGAGCAGAATCAGCAGAATATCGGCGCCATGCTGGGGCCGCTGCACGAGCGCATCCAGGGCTTTGGCAAGCTGGTACAGGATACTTACGACAAGGATTCAAAAGAACGCCTGACGCTTGAGCACGAGTTGCGCCGCCTGCAAGAGCTGAATACCCGGCTGAATCAGGACGCAGTGGCGCTGACCCAGGCGCTGACCGGGGCCAGCAACAAGACCCAGGGCGGCTGGGGTGAAATGGTGCTGGAAAAAGTACTGGAAACCTCCGGTCTGACCCGTGATCGGGAATACCGGATACAGGTGTCCGATGTGGTGGAGACCGAAGACGGGCTCAAGCGCTACCAGCCGGACGTGGTGATTGATCTGCCCGAGGGCAAGCAGCTGGTGGTGGACTCCAAGGTCAGCCTCAATGCCTATGTGCGCTATGTGGCGGCCACCGATGAGGCCGTGCGTGAACTGGAACTGAAGGCCCACAGTGCCGCCATTCGCCAGCATATCCGCAGCCTGTCGGAAAAACGCTACCAGGACTTGTACCGGCTCAATACCGTGGATTTCGTTTTCATGTTCATCCCGGTGGAGCCCGCCTATCTGCTGGCCGTGCAGCATGACATGAGCTTGTTCAACGAGGCATTCGAGCGCCGCATCATGATTGTCGGCCCCAGTACCTTGTTGGCGACCCTGCGCACCGTGGCCAGCATCTGGCGCTACGAATACCAGAACCAGAATGCCCAGGAGATTGCCCGCCAGAGCGGGGCCATGTACGACAAGCTGGCCGGCTTTGTCGGCAATATGGAAAAGCTGGGCAGGCAGCTGGACGGCAGTCGGGATATTTTTGCCGATGCCATGAAGCAGCTGTCCAGTGGTCGGGGCAATCTGCTGTCCAGCGCCGAACGGCTGCGCAAGATGGGCATCAAGCATAACAAGCAGCTGCCCGGACATTTGCTGACGGATGAGGCGGATGATGCGCAGACGGAGTAGGCCGGATGCGTCTGCCGGGGGTGAACAATTCCTGGCAAATGGTTAAGATAGCGCCCAGTCAGACATGAAGCAGTGTCGCCACCTTGCGGCCTGCCTTAATAACAGGAGTAACGATATGGTGTTCTTCAAGGTTCCGATGCGCAATTCCAGCGAATGGGAAAAAATGTATGACTTCATCGTGGTGGAAATGAAATCCGCCGACGAACTGGACGATGTACTGTCTGCCACCCTGTACGATGTTTTCGGTGAATTCGACGACGAGCAACCGGAACACTGGCAGCCGCAACAGCTGACGCTGGAACAGGCACTGGCTTCCGGCTGGCCCATTTTCAGCTATGCCATGTATCAGCGCGAAAAAGACATCGCCTGATCCTGCATTGCCGCTGGGCTTGCCCAGTCACACTGACCCCCGCTTCGCAGGTTCATGCCTGCCAGCGGGGGTTTGTCATTTCCATGGCGGTCAGTGCCATCGCCAGAGACGCATGCGGCTCTGGCTGGGAAGACGTTTCGGCAGCCGTGGTGATTTGCGGGTAAAATCCCGGCTTGTTACCAGCTAAAGCAATCTGATCGCATGCAAACAGAAGTCAAAGAGAAACCCAGGTACGCCATTGTGGCGTCGGTACAGCTGCCGGAAGTCAGTGATATCGAGTTTGCCGCATCGCTGGCGGAACTGAGCGAACTGGCCAAGACGCTGGGTTTCCGGGTGGTACACACCTTTGTACAAAAGCGTAACAGCTTCGACCGCACGGCCTATCTGGGCGTGGGCAAGCTGGAAGAAATCCATATGTATGTCAACCGGGGTCTGCGTGCGGATGAGCTGGACGATGCCCCGATACGGCTGGATCCGTCTGCCATCGACATCGACGTGCTCTTGGTGGATCACGAAATCTCGCCTTCCCAGGCGCGCAATCTGGAGCTGGCGGTCGGTTGCGAGGTTATGGACCGGACCATGGTGATCCTGGAGATTTTCCACCGCAATGCCCGTTCGCGTGCAGCCAAGGCGCAGGTGGAAATTGCCCGCCTGGGTTATATGGCACCGCGTTTGCGAGAGGCGGCCAAGCTGGCTGGTCCGCAAGGCCGGCAGCGTAGCGGCATGGGCGGGCGGGGTGCGGGTGAGTCGCACACCGAACTGGACCGCCGCAAGGTGCGTGACCGCATCGCCGAATTGCAGCGCGAAATCCAGACCATGGAGCTGGAGCGCAAGACCCAGCGCGCACGCCGGATGGAGCGGCAGGGTCATGGCCTGGCCGGGGTGTCGCTGGTGGGGTATACCAATGCCGGCAAATCCACGCTGATGCGGGCGCTGACCAGCAGTGAAGTGCTGGTCGCCAACAAGCTATTTGCCACCCTGGATACCACGGTGCGCGCCATTTACCCGGAAAGTGTGCCGCGTGTGCTGGTGAGCGATACCGTGGGTTTCATCAAGAACCTGCCGCACGGCCTGGTGGCCTCCTTCAAGTCCACGCTGGAAGAAGCGCTGGATGCCGGCCTGCTGCTGCATGTCATCGATGCCAGCGATCCCGGCTTCGAGCGTCAACTGGAAGTGACCGACACCGTGTTGCATGAAATCGGTGCCGATGAGGTGCCTAGGCTGCGGGTGTTCAACAAGATCGATCATGTCGGTGATGCGGCTAGCCAGGCAGAGTGGACTGCCGAACTGCAACAGCGCTATCCCGATTGCGTGGTGATGAGTGCGCTGAATCCCGCGAGTGTAGCCAGCTTGCGCGAGCGCATCGTGGCCTTTTTCCGGCAGGATCTGCAGGAAGATGAAGTGCTACTGCCGTGGTCGGCCCAGCAGTTGCGTGGCGAAATTTTCAGCCACTGCCAGGTGCTGGAGGAACGGACTGCGGAAGAGGGAAGCTGGTTCCGGGTGCGCGGTGAGCCGGAGCAACTGCGGCGCCTGCATGAGCAACTCAATCCGGGTTCCGGTGGTCGGGAAAAGGAATACTGGGAAGTCTGACCCGCAGGCTGGACGCGCTGGTCATGAACAAGGCCCAAGCCATCCGGCATGGGCCTTGTTGCGTGTGTGCCTGGTCTTGATCAGCCTGGCACACCCAGAATCACGCTGGATGCCTTGAAGACGGCAATGGCCCGGCTGCCCGGCTGCAAGTCCATATCCTGGGCGCTGGCATTGGTGATGATGGCGGCAATGCTGCTGCCGGGGGCCAGTTCCAGCACCACTTCGGTATTCACCGCGCCGGCCAGCAGGCGGCTCACTGTGCCGCGCAACTGATTGCGTGCCGACAGACGCATGCCATCGTCACCGGAACCGATGATGACGGACGATGCCTTGATCAGGGCATAGGCACTGCCCCCGACCGCCAGCCCCAGTGTGGCCACACTGTCCTGGGTGACCACCGCCACCAGGCGCAGGCCTTCTGCCACCTCCAGTTCCACCTCGTCGTTGACTGCACCGCTCTTGATGGCAACTACCTTGCCCAGAAACTGGTTGCGCGCGCTGGTTTTCATACTCATGCCTCCCAATAACAATAGATCGTCCGCCAGGCCGCTGGCCTGACGTTGCAGATTATGCAGGAATTGCTGGTGTTCCCGCTCGATGAGCTGGTAATTCGTCACCAGCTGTTGGCCACGTGCCGTCAGCCGGGTGCCACCGCCACCTTTGCCGCCAGCCAGTCGTTCCACCAATGCCTCGCCAGCCAGATTGTTCATGTGATCAATGGCATCCCATGCTGCCTTATAGCTGATTTTGACGGCCTTGGCTGCCTGCGTGATGGAGCCGCTGTGTGCGATCTGTGCCAGCAAGGCCAGATGTTGCGGGCTGCCAAACTTCTCGCCGGCCATGCTCAGCCAGAGCGCACCTTGCAAGGTGAGTTGCTTGTCAGTCATGCCCTTGGCTCCTGTGCGCGGGTGGGCGCGCTTACCATACGCCCATCCTGCAGGTAAATCGTGTGCTGGCCAAAACTGCGGATGTCTTCGGCATCATGGGTGATCAGCAACATGGGGATATCCAGCCGCTGCAGCAGTTCTGCCAATTCGGTACGCAATTGGCTGCGTAGTGCGGGGTCCAGTGCCGAGAACGGCTCGTCCAGCAGCAGTGCGCGCGGCTTGGCCACCAGTGCGCGGGCCAGTGCAGTACGCTGGCGTTGTCCGCCGGACAGGGTGGCAGGCAGTTGATCGGATTGGGCGTTCAGGCCAAATGCCTCCAGCCAGTAATCCACGGCTGCGCTGCGATGGCGACGGGCAGGGTTGAACCAGCCGCGCTGCAGTCCGAAGCCGATGTTTTGCCGCACCGTCAGGTGTGGAAACAAGGCGTAATCCTGAAACAGATAACCCAGTTGGCGTTGCTGCGGGCTAAGGTGGATGCGATTGCTGCTGTCGAACAGGCTGCGACCATCCAGCCGGATATGCCCGGCATCGGGGCGACTCAGACCGGCAATCGCACGCAGCAACATGCTTTTACCGGCACCGGAAGGGCCATGCACCACCAGTTGCTGGCTGTGGCTGCGGATGCTGATGTCCAGTTCGAAACTGCGGCTGCCACTGCGCAAGGTCTGGCGGATGGAAAGATCGAAACGGGTTGTGCTCATGTCAGCGCTCCATCAGGCGTCCAGGAGCCAGGCGTCCGGCCAGCAGCAATACCAGTACGCAGACGGCAGACGTGGCCAATACCAGCAGGTTGGCACTGTCGTCCTGGCCGGCTTGTACTGCTTCGTAAATCGCAACCGACAAGGTCTGGGTCTTGCCGGGAATGCTGCCGGCCACCATCAGCGTGGCACCGAATTCACCCAGGGCGCGGGCAAAGGCCAGCAACAGGCCAGCCAGGATGCCGCGCCAGGCCAGTGGCAAGGTGATGCGGAAGAAAATGCCGATTTCCGAAATCCCCAGCACCCGCCCGGCTTGTTCCAGCTGGCCATCCACGGCTTCGAAAGCGGCGCGGGCTGGTTTGTACACCAGCGGGAAGGCAACCAGCGCTGCCGCAATCACTGCGCCTTGCCAGGTGAAGATCAGGTTGATGCCGAATGTTTGCTGCAACCATCCTCCCAGCACGCCACGGCGCCCCAGCAGCGTCAGCAGGTAATAGCCCAGCACGGTGGGTGGCATCACCATTGGCAGCGTCAGCAGGGTGTCCAGCACATTGCGACCGGGAAAGCGGCCACGTGCCAGCAGCAAGCCTACGCCCACGCCAAACAGCAGGTTGAGCAAAGTAGCGCAACCGGCCACGCGCAAGGAAAGCAATAGCGCCGTCCAGGCCGGATCAGCAAACCAGTCAGGCATATCAGGGCTTCTGGAAACCGTAGCGGGCCAGGACTGCCTGTGCGGCCGGGGATAGCAGGTAATTGACGAAACGCTGAGCCTCGGCAGCATTGCTGCTGTTGGCGGTGCGCGCTACCGGATAGCTGATGCTCTCGTCCAGCGGTACGGTGAAGGCAATTTTCACCTTGTCAGGCATGATGCCGGCGTCGGTCTGGTAAACAAAACCGGCCTCCACCTCGCCGCGTGCCACATAATCCAGCGACTGGCGCACATTCTGGGTGTTGATGGCCTTGGCCTCGACTGCCGGCCACAGATGTGCAAGTTCCAGGGCGCGCTTGGCATAGCGCCCCACCGGTACACTGGCCGGAACCCCGAGCGCCACATGCTTGACCGCCGGCTGTTGCAGATCGACCAGTTGCTGCAGTTTCAGCTTACTGTCGCTGGGGACAATCAGCACCAGCGCATTGCGGACAAAATCCTTGCGTTCGCTGGCATTGACCAGCTTCTGCTTGATGGCGCTGTCCATGGTTTCCTGGTCGGCCGAGGCAAATACATCCACCGGGGCCCCTTTGGCCATTTGTTGCAGCAAGGCGCCGGAAGCGCCGAAGTTGAAATTGATCTTGCTGCCGGGATTCTTGGCTTCGAAACTCTGGGCAATATCCTTGAATGCATTGGTCAGGCTTGCGGCTGCCGAGACGGTGATTTCGCCGGCGAATACGCTGCTGCTGAGCAGCCAGCCACTGAGAGCGATGGTGAGCAATCTTGTCTGCATGGCAATTCCTCTGCTGCGGGATGAATAGCGCAATATACATCTTTATACGACGCTAGCGCAGCAGTAATTTAATGTTTTGCTTATTTTCTGGTAATTAGCGGCAAACCTTGTGCTGACGATGGATTGGTGGTTGGCCATCCGCTGTCAACTTGTGGCTGATCCAGCGCGACTGCGCTACGGCTTTGGCCGAAATGGCATTGGCGCACTGCAGAGCCTCCCCATGGCTGTCAGTTGGTGCGCAGGTTGTTTAGGCCGGTGCCTCACTGGGTGGCTTGGCCAGGATCTGTGACGCATGAGCGTGAGCAATTCCGCAGGCGCTTGTGTTCGGCGTAGTCATCCATGCACGGACTGTACGACTTGTCCTGCATGGCGAGCGGAGAGCTACCCGTGGGATAGATTTGTATTGCAACAAGCAGTTTTCGTTATAAATAACCACTCATTTTTCGGTGTATTTTTAAGTGATGTGTAGTGCTGTTTTAATAAAATTGATGTTGTTTTCATATGATGGTATTTTTTCGCCACCTTGTATATTGTCAAACCTGATTGGGTGTGTGTCGTATGAAATTGAAAGCCAAAACTCTGTTATTCGCGAGTTTTGCCATGATCATTTGCAAGCCAAGTTTTGCTGATGATGTCTGTGGTGCTTCGGCAGTTTGTGCTGCCCCTGTCGTTGGGGCTGCGCATATTGTGGAGAACCGTATTTATGCAGGATTTGAATGGCAGTTTGGAACCGGAGCGGGTATTGCTCCGAAAATGGTGTTTGGCCTACGCTCACTAACGGTTAAGGATAGCAATACCGTATCGGGTGGTGATTTGAGCCTGCGATTTGATGTGCTGCATCAGGGGAAGCTGGACAGCATCCGCCTTATGTATGTGGGTGGCAATCGTGATGTGCAACATAATATCGGTGGAGGCTATTCATTTACCGATGCCCAGCCGCTCATTACGGTTGCTATCCAAAGTAGCTATTCGCGTATTGGTACAGATTATGTGTATGGGACTCATTCATTCAGACCTTATGTTGAGCTGAGTAGCCTGGAGAAGCCAAATCGGACCGGTACTGGCAAGCTGACTTGTCCCAGTGGCTATAATTTGTCAAACGCGAGCTCCGCAGGTGCAAGCTCTGCCCAGTCAGTAAATGGAAAGACATGCACGCAGCCATCGACGTCGCCTGGCTCTGTTCCTCCAATCAATTTGCCGGGCAACCTGGGTTGATGTGGGCCTGATTTTCGATACGGGTTCTGCAATGCGCATTGTTTGATAAAACTGTCTGTTTCCTGCAGGCCTAACGCAATGTTGCCAACGGCAGCGATGTCGATCACGGAAAACCAAACAGCTCATGGGTAGGGTGGGTGCTACTATTTTGCTGCGGCCTCCCACTTTGCTGCGTAGCTCATGCTAATGAGCAGAGGTGGTGTGTTCGACCTGCTCAAGAAACTACAGGGCTGTAGCATCTGGGCAGGCTTCCATTTTCAGCCGCTTGACTTGTCCACTGGTAAACATCTGGCAGTGCAGCCTGCCTTTCTTGACCCCAATCGGTTGCTTGCGCAGAGTGAGAGCGGTGCTGTCCGGGTTCAATTGGGCTGGGACGTCGGGCTGGTTGCTGATTGATGCTGCGATTGGATGTTTTGTGTTGAAATTTAATTAATAATTATAGTGAATGCCATGTTGTGAAGTAGGCATTAAATCAATGCTGATAAATTTTCCACAGTTACGTAACTTTATCCAACTTCATTTCCAGTTCAATATCCGTGACCAGTCCACCATCTGCCGGCGCATGGGTCAGCTTGTTGATGATCCTGTGCTGGCCGTCAATGATGGGTTTGAATACCACTGCTTTGGCCGGTAGCGGTGCTGTAGAGGACGTGATCAAGTATTGATGCGGAAGTCGGCTTAAGGTTGTGCTTTATTTTTAGAAGCCTTGAAATTTCTTACCGTTTCTGCTGTAAATTTAAATAGGTGAATGTAAAATAAATTACAGTTGATGTGAAAAATATAATCCCCAATGTTTTGTTGGTTCTAAATGCAGATTGGGATGTTTCGGTAATAATTCCATGCCAATTAACATAGAATTTTCCATTCCTTTCGTACCCGTTAAAAGCATCTCCCCCAATGTAGGCGCAATGTGTGACAAAGATCGCAAAGATGGATAAGAACGCTATATCGGCAAGTTTCTGATATTTCGCTAGATTCATTTTGATTTGGTAATTAATTTTCTGCAGGGGTTGGGTTGAATGGTCTTAGCTTTATTGAATTAAAAAATTAGTCGCCGTCACTTCCATCTTTATTACCAAAAAATTCAGTCTGATGGTCTGCTGTGCTCTGGTTTCTGGAAGGCTTGCCACCTGATGACATTAGTTTTTCGTGTGATGGTCTTTTAATTTTCATCTGGATGGTGGGTTTCTATTTTTTGGGATTGCTATCGCTACTGTTAATAGTAATGAAAATATGAATGAGTGAAACGAGAAAAAATTCTCCTCAAATGAAAATCCCTTTGATATCGCAAAATTGACAAT
>JAFANL010000152.1 GCA_019232735.1 Aquitalea sp.
TGATGCTTCCGCTCCGGCCAAAAAGCACGCTGCTAAAAAGCACCACGCTAAAAAGCACGCTGCCAAGAAAGTAGAAGCTTCCGCTCAGAAAGCCCAGGCTGCTGACGCTTCCGCTCCGGCCAAGAAGCACGCTGCCAAAAAGCACCACGCTAAAAAGCATCACGCAGCCAAGAAAGCTGCTCCTGCTTCCGCTGCCAACTAATCAGACGTCAGCGTCAGGCTCGCATAAGTAAAAGGGAAGCTTCGGCTTCCCTTTTTTGCGTGTGGTATTTGTCGCACGGTATTGCGGCAGGCAAACAAAAACGCCATCCGGCTGGATGGCGTTTTGCATTGGCTGCGCTGGAATTATTTTTCCACGAAAGCACGTTCGATGGCGTAGTCGCCCGGCTCGCCCATGCGCGGAGATTCCTTGAAGCCCAGGCCATTCAGGATTTCGCACAGGTCGTGCAGCATGGACGGGCTACCGCAGATCAGCACGCGGTCGTTTTCCGGGTTCAGCTGCGGCAGGCCGATATCCGCGCACATCTTGCCGTTGGTGATCAGGTCGGTCAGACGGCCCTGATTGCGGAACGGTTCGCGGGTTACCGTCGGGTAGTAAATCAGCTTTTCTTTCACGATGTCGCCAAAGAACTCGTTTTCCGGCAGTTCATTGGTGATGTAATCGTGATAGCCCAGTTCGCTGACCCAGCGTACGCCGTGGGTCAGGATGACTTTGTCGTAACGTTCGTAGACTTCCGGGTCCTTGATGATGGACATGAACGGCGCCAGACCGGTACCGGTCGACAGCAGGTACAGATTCTTGCCCGGCAGCAGGTTGTCTTGTACCAGGGTGCCGGTGGGTTTCTTGCTGATCATCACGGTATCGCCAACTTGCAGATGCTGCAGGCGGGAGGTCAGCGGGCCGTCTTGTACCTTGATGCTGTAAAACTCCAGGTGCTCTTCGTAATTGGAGCTGACGATGGAGTAAGCACGCATCAGCGGCTTGCCGTTGACTTCCAGGCCGATCATCACGAATTGGCCGTTGATGAAGCGCAAACCGGCATCGCGGGTGCAGGTGAAGGTAAACAGGGTGTCGTTCCAGTGATGAACCGACAAGACCTTTTCAGCGGTCAGATTGGGGGAGGACATATAAATTGCTGCTCGCTATCCAAAAGAAATCAAGGAATGAGTGGTTGCGGCGATTTTACCCTTTTCGGGTCCGCTTGACTAAACATTGCTAGCCATTCTCACTATGTAATCACACATAATGATCAAAAGCGTGCTTCTGCAAGCACGGCCACCGCTGGGGTCTGGCCTTGGGTAGCATCAGGCTGGAAAGTCAACTGGAACAGGATGTTACCTTAAAGGAGGGTGCATCCCTAACGATTTCTTTCCGCTGTGTTTATTCCTGTTTGTTCTTACTGCCTGATTGATTTAGATCAGCAAATTGTATTGTGGCTTGCGCTAATGCATAAAACGGCAATGAAGCCGGGCCGCTTGTCCGACAGTGTGCACCTTTGCCGCATTGCTCCACCCTTTTGTCATTAAATGGTGGGAGGTCGCTATGGTGGCGAGTACAATCGTTCGTTCTGCTGGCACAGCGCGGGGCATGAAATGAAATTGTGTGTGATTCCCGGTGACGGGATTGGCCATGAAGTGGTTCCGGTTGCAGTGGGGGTATTACAGGCGGTCTTGCCTGGTTTGCAACTGGTGTTCGCCGATGCAGGCTGGGAAGAATTCTGTCGTAATGGCAAGGCCTTACCCGAGCGTACATTGCAGGTGGCGCGTGATTGTGGTGCCGTCTTCTTTGGGGCCGTCAGCTCCCCGATGCAGCTGGTGGAAGGGTATCGCTCGCCGATTGTGCAATTGCGGCGGGAGCTGGGCTGCCATGCCAATATCCGTCCTACCCTCAGTCTGCCGTTGGCAACGTGCCGGCACGGCATTGACCTGATCATCGTGCGGGAAAATACCGAAGATCTTTATGTCGGCGACGAGCAGTCCGATGGTGAGGTGGCGGTAGCGGTCAAGCGCATCACCCGTACGGCATCGTTACGGGTGGCGCGCAGTGCCTTTGAGTTGGCACGGCACGCCGGTCGCCAGCGCATCACCATCATTCACAAGGCCAATATCCTGCCGCGTACCGATGGCCTGTTCCGTGATGCTGCCCGCGAGGTGGCGCAGGATTTTCCGGATATCGCCGTGGATGAAATGCTGGTTGACACTGCAGCCATGCGGCTGGCCCAGGCTCCGGAAAGTTTTGACATGCTGCTGGCCCCCAATCTGTACGGCGATATTTTGTCGGATCTGGCGGCTGCGTTTGGCGGTGGCTTGGGATTGGCGGCGTCATTGAATCTGGGGGCCCAGGCAGCCATTGCCGAACCGGTGCATGGATCGGCACCGGACATTGCCGGTCAGGGGATTGCCAATCCGCTGGCGGCCATTCTCAGCGCAGCCATGCTGCTGCGTGTCTGGTGGCAACGGGCCGATCTGGCCTTGAAAATCGAAGCGGTCGTACAGGCCACCTTGCTTGATGGCATTGCCACACCGGATGTGATTTCTCCTGGCGTGAGCACCCAGCATCTGGCACGGGTGGTGATCGAGCGGCTGAAGCAAGAGGCGAGCTAGTCATTGAAAGAGGGCGGCTTGACTGGCCGCCCTCTGAGGTGTGTCACTGCATGTTTCAAGAAGGATTTGCGGGATAACGCAAACATCACATACAACTGCAAACTGCGGCGCGATGAACATGTTTGCCAACGATGCTCTGCAACTATGCGCGCAGTTCATTACCAAAGAACAGGCTGTATGCACAGCACCAGATAAGTCGACAACTAACGATGTTACGAGCGAAGGCCCGTCTTGGTATGGGCGGTAACATCATGTTCGCTGCCTGTTACGGCAGTGCAGGAGGGAAGTTAATCCCTGCATAACTCATCATGCTCAAGCAAAGTCTGTTTTTTCGTGTCTGGCTTACCGACGACCCGTCGTTAAATGCATCCGTGATGGACGCTTGATGCGTTCCCGGATCACTGTGAAGTATCCGCCATCAAGCCTGAGAAGGTGATGGGTTCTGAACGCCGGGGTGAACAAGGTTGTCGGAATCCTGCCAATGACTCATCCCAATCCCTCCCTGTTACTGAATGATTTCAGTATAGGCTTGCGACGGCAGGACTCAAGTTTTTTGTGCAGCAAAACCGGCCGGCAGCCATGGCAATGTGCTGAAGTCTTGCCATTGCTGCCGTGACGACCGAGGCCATTTTGCAACGCCGACAGTCTGACCCGTTTCAGCCGGCCTGTGGTTTCAGTGTGGCGATCAGTTCTGGCGGATTGGGGTGCAGATGTTGTTCGAACTGACGTGCCGCAGCCGCCCAGGAGAAGCGCTCAGCCACCTGGCGCACATGATTGCGGTCGAGCTGCATGGCTTCCAGGCAGGCTTGGCGCAGATCTTCATGCAATACCCCGGCACCGCTATTGCCAACGACATCCAGCGGCCCGGCTACCGGGTAGGCGGCAACCGGGGTGCCGCAGGCCATGGCTTCCAGCAGGACCAGGCCGAAGGTGTCGGTCAGGCTGGGGAAGACGAATACATCCGCGGCGCGGTAGAAGCGTGCCAGTTCGTGCTGGGGGAATACGCCGGCGAAATGGACATCGGGGTATTCGCGTTGCAGCCGGTGCATCAGGGGGCCATCACCCACTACCCATTTGCTGCCGGGCAGATCCAGTTTCAGAAAGGCTTCGATGTTCTTTTCCACGGCTACGCGGCCGATGTAGACAAAGCGTGGTGCCTGGCTTTCGTCCAGCCGTTCGCGGGGGCCGGGAGTGAACAGATTGGTATCCACCCCGCGACTCCACAGCACCACCTTGGTGAAGCCGCGGGCGCGCAGATCATCGGCAATGGACTGGGTGGGCACCATGGTGGCGGCACCGGCATTGTGAAAGCGGCGCATCCAGGCATAGCTGATGGAGAGTGGCAAGCGGGTGCGGGCCGCAATGTATTCCGGGAAACGGGTGTGATAAGCGGTGGTGAAGGCCAGCTTGTGGCGCAGGCAGTAGCGGCGTGCAGCCAGCCCCAGCGGTCCTTCGGTGGCGATATGAATGGCGTGGGGCGACAGCTCGGCGATGCGCTGCGCTACCTGGCGATACGGGAGTATCGATAGCCGGATGTCCGGATAGGTTGGGCAGGGCAGGGTCTTGAATTCCAGTGGCGTGATCATCTCCACCTGATGGCCGAACTGGCGCAGTTCGCGGCTGGTTTCGGTGAGCGTGCGGACTACGCCGTTGACTTGCGGTTTCCAGGCGTCGGTGACGATCAGGATGCGCATGGGGTCTCCTGGGTGGGATCGGACAATTGGGCTGTGGGCTTGAGCATGGCTGGGCCGGCTGGTGCCGGTGGCCAGCCGGGATGGGCTGCTTGGGGTTCACCCTGCGGCGGCGGGGCTGTGGTGGACTGTCTGTTTTTGCGTCGGGCGGGTTCCGGCGCAGAGTGCAGCTCGGTCCAGTACACCACTTCCAGCCGGCCATCGCTGTGTTCAACCAGCGCCGACAGGCTTTCCACCCAGTCGCCGCTGTTGCCATAGAGAATGCCGTCGATATCGCGTACCTCGGCCTTGTGGATGTGGCCGCAGATCACGCCATCGTATTCGCGGCGGCGGGCCTCGCCGGCCAGAATCTTTTCAAAGTCGCTGATGAAATTGACGGCGTTCTTGACCTTGTGTTTCAGGTATTGCGAAAGCGACCAGTACGGCAGCCCCAGTTGCTTGCGCACCCAGTTGAAGCTGCGGTTGAGCTCCAGGATGACGGTGTAGAGCGAATCGCCAACATAGGCCAGCCATTTGATGTGCTGGATGACGCCGTCGAATTCGTCACCGTGGATGATGAGCATGCGCTTGCCATCCACGGTGGTGTGTTCGGCCTCGCGGCGGATGGCGATGCCGCCGAAGTCCAGTCCGACATAGTGGCGGGCCGCTTCGTCATGATTGCCCGGCACGTACACCACCTGACAGCCCTTGCGCGCCTTGCGCAGCACTTTCTGCACCACATCGTTGTGGCTTTGCTTCCAGTACCAGGACTTTTTCAGTTGCCAGCCGTCAACAATGTCTCCCACCAGATACAGGTAGTCGGATTCGTTGTGTTTGAGGAAGTCGAGCAGATGGTCGGCGCGGCAGCCGGAAGTGCCCAGATGTACATCGGAAATCCAGATGGCGCGGTAGTGGCGGTTGCTGCTTGTGGCGGTGTCGGGCTGCATATCGGGTCCGTTCTGCCGTGTTGTACCGCCACATGCTGCATGCGGCAGATGACAGCACGATGTGGCTTTGGTGACGGACGGATGACGCGGTGGCAGGTACTTCCTGATGTTTAAGCGCACCTTAATGCACCTGGGTTTTAATGGCGCACTGCCGGAATTGGCCTGCGTGGCAGCAGGCCATGTTAAGGCTCCTGAGCATCCCGCTTGGCCGCGATGAGCAGGCTGCATTTATCATGCATGGTGAGGGCCGGCAGCCGGTGTTGTTAGGATGCCGGGTGGACGTGATTGAACTGGAGCCAGAGGAACAAGCATGCGCATATTGGTGGTGGAAGACGACCCGCTGATTGGCGATGGCCTGAAAATGGGTCTGGGCCAGCTGGGGTTTGTAGTGGACTGGTTCCGGCAGGGGCGGGAAGGGCTGGCAGCATTGTCGGCCGCGCCATTTGACGCCGTGGTGCTGGACCTGGGGCTGCCCGGTATGGATGGCATGGATATTCTGACTGCCTGGCGTCAGGGCGGACAGGATGTGCCGGTGCTGGTATTGACCGCACGGGATGCGCTGGACGACAGGCTCAAGGGTCTGGATGCCGGTGCGGATGATTATCTGGTCAAGCCTTTTGCGCTGAGTGAAGTGGCGGCGCGGTTGCGCGCCCTGATCCGCCGTCGGCATGGCCAGCTTGGCCGCCGGCTGACACATGGTGCGGTGAGTTTCGATCCGGTCGCCCGCATGGCCTGGCTGGAGGATGTGCCACTGGAGCTGACCGCACGTGAGCTGGCCTTGCTGGAATTACTGCTGTCGCACAAGGGCCGGGTACTGCCGCGCGAACTGATAGAAGAAAAACTGTACGGCTGGGGGCAGGAGCTGGAGAGTAACGCGGTAGAGGTTTATGTCCACCACCTGCGCAAGAAGCTGGGTGCCGGCTTCATCCGCACGCAGCGCGGTGTCGGTTATGCGCTGGGCGAGCAGCCATGACACAAGCGCCTACCCTGCAGCGGCGACTGGCCATCCTGTTGCTGATTACCGTACCGCTGATCTGGCTGGTGGCGACAACGGTGGCTGCCTATGTCGCGCATCATGAGGTGGACGAGTTATACGACACCCAGCTCACCCTGTTTGCCCGCCAACTGCTCAGCGTCAATATGGGAGAACGTGGCGACGAGGCGCTGCCGGTCTTGCCCAAGACCAGGAAGCTGATTCGCGGGGGAGATCGCGGCAATCTGGAGGATGACGATATCGGCGTGGCGGTGTGGAATGCGCGTGGTGACTTGCTGCTGAGTGATGGCAAGGGACGTCATTTCGGCTTTGATGCCAGCCGACGTGGTTTTTACAGTGTCCGTGGCCATGACGACAAGGATGAATGGCGGCTGTTCTACCTGCCGGCACCGGATGGGTCGCGGATGGTGGCGGTAGGGCAGCGGCAGAAGCTACGCCACGAAGTGGTGATCAAGGTGATAGAAGGGCAGCTGCTGCCCTGGTTGCTGGGGCTGCCGGTCCTGCTGCTGCTGATCCTGTGGGCCGTGCGCAAGGGCTTGCGGCCCTTGCAGCAACTGACGGCAAGGCTTAGCCAGCGCAGTCCGCTGGACAGCAGCCCGGTCGAAGAGAATGTGCCGGGCGAGGTCTTGCCCATGGTACGGGCCCTGAATGCGCTGTTTGCCCGTATTGCCGAGGCGATGGAGCATGAGCGCCGTTTTACCGCCGATGCGGCGCATGAGTTGCGTACTCCGCTGGCGGCCTTGCAAGTGCAAGCCGAGGTGATGGCGCTGATGCCGGATGAGGCGGGTCGTCAGCATGCCTTGCAGCAATTGCAGCAAGGCATTCACCGGGCGACGCGGTTGGTGGAGCAATTGCTGGCGCTGTCCCGGCTGGACCCCTTGCAGGGCTTGTCGGCCAGACAGACGCTGAACTGGGCGCATATCTGCCGTGATGCCCTGGCCGATGTGGCTGCGGCGGCAGCCGACAAGTCCATTCGGCTGGAGCTGCAGTGGCAAGATCAGGCCAGCCAAATTACGCCGCAGGCTGGCGATGCCACCTTGCTGACCCTGATGCTGCGCAACCTGCTGGACAACGCCGTGCGCTATTGTCCGTCAGGCTCGGTGGTGGAGTTGCAACTGGCCGCCACCGGCATCGTGGTACAGGATAATGGCCCGGGGATTGCTGCCGAATGGCTGGAACGGGTGGCTGAGCGCTTTTTCCGGCCCCCAGGGCAGGACATGCCGGGTACCGGACTGGGCATGTCGATTGTCGAGCGTATTGCCTGCCTGCACGGTTTGAAACTGCATCTGGCCAACCGCAGCGGCGGTGGCTTGCGAGTCAGCCTGCTGGTGGACTGAGCGAGGGCTGCGACAATCGGTCGCATTGGCGACCGGCAGTGGGCAGGGTATCGTCCTCCTTATCAGCCGGGGCAAGCCCAATCTTGCCTTGCCTGCTCCAAGCGTTGCAGCCCGCCCCGACCTGGCGGGCTTTCTTTTTTGGAGCTGGCGCTCAGGATGCGGGCTTGGCCGGGCTGCGTAACAGCCAGAACAGACTGTTGCAGACCGCCCCAGACACGGCACCGAGATAATAATTGAACAGCGGATCGTACAGCGCCGGCTGCAGCCAGCGGCTGTAATACAGGGTGATGACGCCACCGACCAGAGCGCCGGGCAGGGCGGCCAGCATCAGCAGCCACCAGCGTGGCCGGGCTTGTTGCCAACGGTTGATGCTGTCATTGAGCGCCAGGCGCAGCAGCACCAGCAGCATGCCGGCCAATGCGGCGGGCAGGGCGCCCAGCATATAGGCGAGCATGGGTATGACGCCGGTAGCCAGCAGGCCGACCAGTGGCCCCAGGGCGATAAACAGGATCAGGCCGCAGCCTGCGAGTTTCAAATGTTTCATCCGGCACAGTTCGACAAAAAGTGTTGCAAGACTAGCAGACTGCCCGACTGCCGACGAGGGCGGGGCATGGCTGCGACCATATGTCGCAGCTACAGTCCGCCGGCGGGATGCTAAAGTGTCGGCCATGCTGGCCCAACTGTTTTCCTCCACTTCCCGTCTGGTAGCTGATCTGCCGGATGCCGTGCGCCTGATTTCCGGCTTGCGCTGGCTGATGCTGGCGGCGGGCTGCCTGTTGCTGTTGCTGTGCCGTCTTGCCGGTCTGGCGCTGCCTTGGCCCTTGCTGCTGCAGGCACTGGCGACCCTGGCTCTGTGCAATGGTTATCTGCGCCATGCCCTGCACCGTGGCGACGCGGCGCTGCCACTGTTGCGTCTGGGCTTGCTGGCTGATGTATTGGCCCTGACCGAATGCCTGGCCTTCAGTGGCGGGGCCGCCAATCCTCTGGCCTCCCTGTACTTGCCACCGGTACTGTTTGCGGCCTTGCTGTCTCCCGGCCTGTTTGCCTGGGGCTTGTCTCTGCTCAGCATGCTGGCCTATGCCGGCCTGTTCGGCTGGCATCTGCCCTGGCCCTTGCAGGGCAGCGACGCGGCCTATGCCTTTTCCCTGCACCTGCTGGGCATGTGGCTGACATTTGCCCTGTCTGCCGTGCTGATTACCAGCTTTGTTTCCTGGCTGGCGCGCCAGTTGGCGGCACGCGAGGCGGCCTTGGCAGCAGCCAGGGAGACCCAGCTGCGCGACGAGCAGTTGCTGGCTGTGGGCATGCAGGCGGCCGGCGCGGCGCACTCGCTGTCCACCCCCATCAATACCCTGACCTTGCTGGTGGAGGACATGTTGTTGCAGCACCCCGCCGATGCCGCATTGCAGGAAGATCTGCAACTGATGCAGGCCCAGCTGGGCAGTTGTGCCCAGGCACTGACGCGGCTCAAGCAGGGCATACAGCAAAGCAGTAGCGCAGCACCGCTGTTTGCCACGTTGGCGCAGCAATTGTCCGGCTGGCGCAGCTTGCGACCGGAGATCCAGCTGGAATGGCAGGCTCCCGCCGGTATTGATCCGCCAGTGCGGCTGGATGCCGCGTTCTGGCCGGCCTTTTTCAATCTGATCAACAACGCGGCCGAGGCTGGTGGTGGCGCGCTGACTGTCTGCGCCTCCCTGCAGCGGGATGGTCTGCAGCTGGACATCATCAACCGCCAGGGCTGTCTCAGCGCCCAGCAATTGCAGCGGGCCGGGCTGGCTCCACTGGTATCGGACAAACCCGCGGGCATGGGGCTGGGCATGATGCTGAGCCATGCTACGCTGGCACGCTTGGGCGGCACGCTGACGCTGGACAATCGCCCCGAGGGCGGCGTGCATGCCTGTGTGCGCTTGCCATTGCCACCGGAGAAACAATGATGGCGCTGGATTTTCTGCTGGTGGACGACGACCAGGCTTTTAGCGCCGTGCTGGCCCGTTCGCTGTCCCGGCGTGGTTTTACCGTGGCATGTGCGGCAGACTGCGGCAGTGCTTTGCTGCCGCGCGAGCCGGCCCCGCTGCGCATCGTGCTGGATCTGAATCTGGAAGGGGAGAGCGGCCTGCGGCTGCTGCCGGAATTGCGCCTGCTTTATCCACAGGCTGCCGTGGTCGTGCTGACCGGTTATGCCAGCATTGCGACCGCCGTCGAGGCTACCAAGCTGGGCGCGGTGCAGTATCTGGCCAAGCCCGCAACGGTGGATGACATTCTGGCCGCCTTCCAGCAGGTGGTGGCCAATCCCGAGCTGCCATTGGCACCGCAACCGATGTCGCTGCGCCGTGTCACCTGGGAGCATCTGCAGCGGGTGCTGGGCGAGCACGATGGCAATATTTCCGCCACGGCCCGCTCCATGGGCATGCACCGGCGAACGCTGCAACGCATGCTGGCCAAGAAGCCGGTCAAAAGCTAAAACGCATCAGCTGTTGTATTCCTTGTTGCATCCCCGCGGTGTAAAACTGGCAAGCTGCTTGCCACCTGTCTTTGCAGTGGCATGGCAGTCCGGTCAGCAGGCTTGATCGTGCTGGCTACTGCCGCCCGCTACTGGTCGGCTTCTTGTTAGGAAGTTGCCAAGCAAGCGCTAGGAAACCTCCTCTTCTGTCCTGTGTAAACATCAGTTTTCATCAGCTGACCTTTCCGGGTGGCATCAGAAAAAATGATTGGAGCAAATGCCCCAGAATGCCTATGGTCTTTTGATGGACTCACAACCACGACAATAGAGGGGAAACAAGATGCGTGGACAAATGATGGAGCAGCCGCTGCTGATCTCCGCCCTGCTGCAACATGCCGAAACCTACCATGGCGATACTGAAATCGTATCGCGCACGGTGGAAGGCCCCATTCACCGCTATACCTACCGCGAAGCCGCCCGGCGCAGCCGCCAGCTGGCCAATGCGCTGGCGGGTCTTGGTGTGCAGCATGGTGATACTGTCGGTACCCTGGCCTGGAACGGTTACCGCCACTACGAAATCTACTTTGCCACCTCCGGCTCCGGAGCCATCTGTCACACCGTCAATCCGCGCCTGTTTGCCGAGCAGATCAGCTACATCATCAATCACGGCGAAGACAAAGTGCTGATGTTCGACCTGAGCTTCCTGCCCATGGTCGAGCAGATTGCCGCTGAACTAGCCACCGTGCAGCATTTCGTGCTGCTGACCGACCGTGCCCACATGCCGCGCGAGAGCACGCTGGACAACCTGCTGTGCTACGAAGACCTGGTCAACAGCCATAGCGATCAATACCAGTGGCCGGATTTCGACGAGAACACGGCCTCCAGCCTGTGCTACACCTCGGGTACCACCGGCAACCCCAAGGGCGTGCTGTATTCGCACCGTTCCACCGTGCTGCATGCCTTTGCCAGCTCCTTGCCGGACAGCCTGGATATCTCGGCTCAGGGGGCCATCATGCCGGTGGTGCCGATGTTCCATGTCAACGGCTGGGGCCTGCCTTACAGCTGCACCATGAACGGGGCCAAGCTGGTGTTGCCCGGCCCCAAGATGGACGGCGTCAATCTGTATGAGCTGATTGAAAGTGAAGGCGTTACCATGGCGGCGGGCGTGCCCACCATCTGGATGATGCTGCTGCAGCACTGTCAGAAAAATCATCTGAAAATCCACACCCTCAAGCGCGTGATTGTTGGCGGCTCGGCGGCACCGGAAAGCATGGTCGACCAGTTGGCCGAACACGGTGCCGAAGTACGCCAGCTGTGGGGCATGACCGAACTGTCACCCTGCGGCACCACCAGTACGCCCAAGTTCAAGCACAACGGCTGCGACACGCCAACACTGCGTGCCTTGCAAACCAAGCAGGGCCGACCCATTTACGGCGTGGCCATCCGCATTGTCGATGATGAAGGCAAGCCGCTGCCCAACGACGGCGTGGCCTTTGGCAATCTGCAGGTCAAGGGCTCGTGGGTATTGTCGCGCTACTTCAAGCGTGAACTGGACAGCTGCCATACCGAGGACGGCTGGTTCAATACCGGCGACGTGGTCACCATCGACCGCGACGGCTACATGAAGATTACCGACCGTACCAAGGACGTGATCAAGTCTGGTGGCGAGTGGATCAGCTCCATCGAGCTGGAAAACATCCTGGTAGGCCACCCGGCCGTGGCCGAAGCGGCTGCTATCGGTGTGGTGCATCCCAAGTGGGACGAACGCCCCTTGATGGTGGTGGTGCTCAAGCCCGGTGCCAGCGCCACGCGTGAAGAGCTGATCGGCTTTTACGAAGGCAAGATCGCCAAGTGGTGGACGCCGGATGATGTGGTATTCCTGGACGAATTGCCGCATACCGCTACCGGCAAACTGCAGAAAATGAAATTGCGTGAATTGTTCAAGGACTACCAGTGGGCTTGATGCCCGCGCGGCTGAATTGAATGGACAGAATAGAGCATTTGCGCTAAATTGTGCAT
>JAFANL010000238.1 GCA_019232735.1 Aquitalea sp.
GACGTTCTTGCAGATCACGCTGCCGAACGTGAAATGGGCGCTGCTTTATGGCGTGCTCCTGTGCAATGCGCGGGCGATGGGCGAGTTCGGCGCCGTCTCGGTCGTGTCCGGCCATGTGCGGGGGGAAACCAACACGATGCCGCTGCATATCGAGATTCTCTACAACGAATACAACTTTACGGCGGCTTTTGCCGTGGCGTCCCTGCTGGCCTTGCTGGCGCTGGTGACGCTGGTGCTGAAAAGCTGGGTGGAGTGGAAGCTGGCCCACCGTGGTGGCGAGGAAGACTGAGATGAGCATACAGGTACAGAACATCAACAAGCGGTTTGGCGATTTTGTGGCGCTGGACAATCTGTCGCTGGATTTCCCCTCCGGTGAACTGGTGGCGCTGCTGGGCCCGTCCGGCTGCGGCAAGACCACCTTGCTGCGCATCATCGCCGGGCTGGAAAAGCCCGACGCCGGCCAGGTGCTGTTTGGTGGGGCTGACGCTACCAACACCCATGTGGCCGAACGTCAGGTGGGCTTTGTGTTCCAGCATTACGCGCTGTTCCGCCACATGACAGTGTTCGACAACGTGGCTTTTGGCCTGTCGGTGAAACCGCGCCGCGAGCGTCCGTCGCAAGAGGAAATCCGCGAGCGGGTGATGAAGCTGCTGAAAATGGTGCAGCTGGACTGGCTGGCCGATGCCTATCCCGGCCAGCTCTCCGGTGGCCAGCGCCAGCGTATCGCCCTGGCCCGCTCACTGGCGGTGGAGCCCAAGGTCTTGCTGCTGGACGAACCCTTTGGCGCGCTGGATGCCAAGGTGCGCAAGGACCTGCGTCGCTGGCTGCGCGATCTGCATAATGATATGCACATCACCAGCGTGTTTGTGACGCACGATCAGGAAGAAGCGCTGGAGGTTTCCGACCGGGTGGTGGTGATGGATCACGGCCATATCGAGCAGGTGGGCCGGCCGGATGATATTTATGAACATCCGGCCACGCCCTTCGTCACCCAGTTCCTGGGCGATGTAAACCTGTTCCACGGTCGGGTGGATGCCGGCCAGCTGACCATTGGCAGCTATGAGCAGGCGCTGAGCCAGCATCAGGATGCGGATGGCGATGCCGCCGTGGCCTATGTGCGCCCGCACGATCTGGACCTGACCCTGCAAGCCGATGGTGCCCTGGCGCAGGGACGGGTCGAGCACATCCATGCCGTGGGGCCGGTGGTGCGCGTGGAGTTGCAACAGGCCGATGGCCAGACCATCGAGGCAGCCGTCAGCAAGGAGCGCTTCCGCACCTTGGGCATCGTGCCGGGCGATACCGTCTATGTCACCCCGCGCAAGCTGGCGGTATTCCTGAAAGATGCCGCCGGGCAGCAGGATTACGTTATCTGATTCCAGTTTGTCTGCACATGACAAAGCCGCCTTCGGGCGGCTTTGTTCATGAAGCCGGTGACGCAGTCGTTGCATCACCGGTCTTGGTCAACATTCAGACAAACAGTTTGCTGAACAGCCAGTACAGGCTGGCCGACAAGGCGATGGCCACCGGCAGGGTCAGCACCCAGGCCATCAACAGGTTGCGGATGGTATCAATCTGCAGGCCGGAGCGGTTGGCCGCCATGGTGCCGGCCACGCCGGAAGACAGGACATGGGTGGTGGAGACGGGCAGGCCGAAGGCATCCGCCGCGCCAATGGTGGCCATGGCCACCAGTTCGGCCGAGGCACCCTGGGCGTAGCTCAGGTGGGTCTTGCCGATCTTTTCACCCACCGTCACCACGATGCGGCGCCAGCCCACCATGGTGCCCAGCCCCAGTGCGATGGCCACCGCCACCTTGACCCAGATCGGGATGAACTTGGTGGCAGCATCCAGCTCGCCCTTGAAGGTTTTCAGATTAGCCAGCGTGTGCGGGTCCAGATGGGCATCCTTGCTCTGCTGCAGCAGGCGGATGGTTTCGGACGCCAGATACATATCATTGCGCACATTGCCCACCGAGGCGTCCGGCATGGCCGCCAGGCTGCCATGGGCGTGAATCTGCTGGCCGATCTGGCCAGTCACGGCGGCAAGGGCCGGCACGATATCGGCTTCCCAGTGCTGGTCGCGGATATAGCGGGTCAGCACCGTACGGGGTTGCTGTGGCGCCGCAGCTGGCTGGGCTTGTTGCAGCGATTGCTGGGTCGCTTCGGCCACCAGCACGAAGCGGCCCATTTCACTGGCCGGCAAGGCATGGTTCAAACCATAGGACAGCGGCACGGTGCCCACCAGAATCAGCATGATCAGCCCCATGCCTTTCTGACCGTCATTGGAGCCGTGGGCAAAGGATACGCCGGAACAGGTCAGCACCAGCAGGCTGCGAATCCACCATGGCGGGGCATTCTTGTCCTTGGGGGCATCAAACAGTTGCGGCTGGCTGACCACACGCTTGAGCAGCCACAGCAGGATGGCAGCACAGATAAAGCCGATTACCGGCGATAGCAACAGCGAATAGCCCACCTTGCTGACCTGGGCCCAGTCCACGCCGCTGGTGCCATCGCGGCCATGCATCAGCGCATTGGCAATGCCCACGCCGATGATGGAGCCGATCAGGGTGTGGGAGGACGAGGCCGGCAGGCCCAGCCACCAGGTACCCAGATTCCACAGGATGGCAGCAATCAGCAGGGCAAACACCATGGCAAAGCCGGAGTTGGAGCCCACCTGCAGGATCAGCTCTACCGGCAGCAGCGAAATGATGCCGAAGGCCACCGCACCACTGGAGGTCAGCACACCAAGGAAATTGAACAGGCCAGACCACACCACGGCCACCTGAGGCGGCAAGGAATGGGTGTAAATCACCGTGGCCACGGCATTGGCGGTGTCGTGGAAGCCGTTGACGAATTCGAAGCCCAGCGCGATCAGCAGGGCGATGATCAGCAGGCCGACGGAGATCCAGCTGCCACTGCGCACCATGGTATGGCTGACATCATGGAACAGGTTCAGCCCGGCAAACAGCAGGCCGCCGATCAGCAACACCATGAACATCAGGATGGTGCTGTTATTGGTGGGACGGTGCAGTGCCGTGGCCGCACTGCTGCGACTCAACGCCACTTGTGACGATTGGCTCATGAAAACTCCTTGATGAATTCAAGGAGCATTAGTACCCCTGCCAGATTGCAGGACGGTGACAATAAGTGCTTGTTGTTTAATTTAAAACAAATACTTACACACAGGCGCGGCAGTTTGCAGGCAGAAGCCTGGCTTGCTGTGGCTTTTTAGTGGGTTGTCGCAACCCTGCCGCAGCAGGCTGGCGGGGGCTTAGCGCTGGCGATGGTGGGCAATCAGCCGTGCCAGTGCGGCGCTGACCAAGGGATTGCTCACCTGCTGCGCCCCGACTTCCAGTTCCGCCAGGGCCTGCTGGCTCAGGCCGATGCGCTTGGGTGGCGGCGGGGGCGGGTTCAGGTGGATATCCACCTTGATGCGGATCTTGCTGGCACTGTAGCCCCGTGCTTCCAGCGGGGCCAGCAGGCTATTGCCCATCATGCGCAGTCGTGCCGCCACCATGCCATTGTGGGCAAACACCACCAGCTCGCCATCGTGGATGCGCACTGCGCGGCATGCCTCGGCCAGCGGTGGCGGTAACTGGCTGCGAAAGGCCTGGTCCAGCGCCATCAGCGCATTGGCTTCGCGAGTGAGCTGGCGCAGTGTGCTGTCGCCACGGGCGATATCCTGAAACTGGCGTTCTGACATGGGGCTTCTGGGGTGGGGGGGAGCGGCTATTGTAGCCGATTAATGTAAAAGGGCCGCGACCCAGTGGGGGCGGCCCTTGTCTTGGCACTTGGATGAGGGCTTACTGCGCGCCTTCCACGTCTTCCATACTGAAGGTTTCGGTGTGGTCGTTATAGGAGAAAATTTCCGCGTAACGGCCCCAGCTGATTACCGTATCCAGCGTTTCCTCGGCGGCGCTGTCGCTGAGCGAGTCTTCCAGCTCCTGTTCAAAGCGCAGGCGCGGTGCGCGCTGGCCCGGACGTTCCTGTAATACACGACGGATCCGTGCCGCCAGCGGAATGTGGCGCAGCAGGTGCTCGGCAAACATCACCTTGCGCTCCTGGGTGCCGTAGTCGGCAAACAGCTTGCCCGGAGAGGTCAGTTCGATGTCGCCATCACGCAGTTCGACAAAACCCAGGTGTTCCAGCGTTTCGGCCACCGGGAACAGGTCGTCCACTTCCAGCAGCAGCTTGCCACCCAGTTCCGGCAGGTCGGCGCGGCCGTTGTACGGTGCGGCGGCCAGCGCTTCCATCAAACCAGCCATCAGGTTGGTGGACACCTCGGTCAGCGGGCTGCCGATTTCCAGCTGCACCTTGTGCAGGGTGTCGGCACTGCGGCGCTGGGTCATCAAGGCGTAGATATCGTCCACCATCTTGCGGAAGGTCGGGTCCAGGCGGTTGCGCGGATGGGCGAACGGCACCTTGATTTCTGCGACCACGCGGCCGGGGTTGGACGACAGCACCATGATGCGGTCACACATGAACACGGCTTCTTCGATATTGTGGGTGACGATCAGGATGGACTTGATCGGCAGTTGCTTCTGGTTCCACAGGTCGAGCAGGTCGGTACGCAGGGTTTCGGCGGTCAGTACGTCCAGTGCCGAGAACGGTTCGTCCATCAGCAGCAGGGTGGGGTTGACCACCAGGCCACGGGCAAAGCCCACGCGCTGGCGCATGCCGCCGGACAATTCGCGCGGGTAAGCGTTTTCGAAACCGTCCAGACCGATCAGGTCGATCGCGGCCAGTGCGCGGCGGCGGCGTTCCTTGGGTTCCACGCCCAGCGCTTCCAGACCGGCTTCCACGTTTTGCAGCACGGTCAGCCAGGGGAACAGGGCAAAGGTCTGGAACACCATGGCCACGCCTTCGGCCGGGCCTTTCAGCGGCTGGCCGCAGTAGTTCACTTCGCCGCTGCTGGCCTGGATCAGGCCGGCGATGATGCGCAGCAGGGTGGATTTGCCGGAGCCGGAGCGGCCCAACAGGCCGACGATCTCGCCTTCATGCAGGGCGAGGTTGACGTCGTCCAGCACCTGGATGTCATCCTCACCGCCCTTGTGAAAGCCTTTGTCGACATGCTTGAGGGAGAAGATTTCCTGTCTCAGGGTGGTGTTGTCGATAGTCATGTGCGTTTCCCTTAGTTGAGACGGAGTTTGTTTTCAGCGATGGCGTACAGCGGGCGCCACAGCAGGCGGTTGAACAGGACGACAAACACCGACATGACGGTGATGCCGAGCAGGATCTTGGGGAAGTCGCCAGCGGCAGTGGTCTGGGCGATATAGGCGCCCAGGCCGTGTGCTACGACTTTGTCATTACCCCAGGACACCATTTCCGACACGATGCTGGCGTTCCAGGCACCGCCGGAGGCGGTGATGGCACCGGTGATGTAATAGGGGAAGATGCCGGGCAGCATGACCTGGCGCCACCATTGCCAGCCGCTGATGCGGAAGTTGCTGGCGGCTTCGCGGAAGTCGTTGGGGAAGGCGCTGGCACCAGCCACCACGTTGAACAGGATGTACCACTGGGTACCCAGCACGATCAGCGGCGACAGCCAGATATCCGGGTTGAGCTTGAAGTGCAGGATGAAGATGACAAACACCGGGAACAGCAGGTTGGCCGGGAAGGCAGCCAGGAACTGTGCCAGCGGCTGGATTTTTTCCGCCAGTGCCGGGCGCAGGCCGATATGCACGCCCAGCGGTACCCAGATGACGGAGGCCACCACAATCAGCAAGGTCACGCGCACCAGGGTGATGAAGCCCAGCACGACCACATGCAGCGCCTCGGCCAGATGGACTTCCGAGGTGATGAAGCTATACAGGCGCCAGGCCACGTAAGCGCACAGGCCGGCCATGAACAGGCCCCATACCACGTCGATGACGCGCGATACCGGGGTGTGTGATTCGGTGTGGATGTACTGCGGCACGCTGATGTTCAGGCGCAGGCGGGCGGTGGCCTTCAGCAGCTTGCCAAAAGGACGCAGCAGCTGCTGGATGATGCGGGTGCGCTGGATCATGTTCAACACCCAGGATTCCGGTGCTGCCTGCGACATGGTGTCTTCCAGGCGGAACTTGTCGGCCCAGGCCACCATCGGGCGGAACAGGAACTGGTCGTAGATCACGATCACCAGGGTCATCACCAGCACCACCCAGCCCACGGCGGACAGGTCCTTGTGATCGATGGCCATGGCCAGATAAGC
>JAFANL010000165.1 GCA_019232735.1 Aquitalea sp.
GGCAGTGTCATTGGCATGATGATTGCCATTGCCATCAATGTATTGCATGCACGCCAGGAAATGGATCAGGGCAACGCGCATCCACGCAAGACCAAGCCCCAGCCACAGCGTCCGCCACATCACTGATGTCTGAGCAGCCCATCAGGCACCAAACTGCCTGCTGGCATGGCCACCGCAGGTCAAACACCTGCCGTGGCCATGGCAGCTTGCCTCCGCGCCGACGGGTCATCCGGGTGCAATCAACATCTGGTATACCGTTTGGCCATCCTCACTGGAGAACACATGCAATTCGATTTCACCACCTTCAGCCACTCTTTCATTGCCCTGGTGGCAGCCTTCCTGTTTGGATCGGCAATCGGCTACGAACGCCAGGTCCGCCAGCGTACCGCCGGGCTGCGCACCAATGCCCTGGTTGCCGTGGGGGCTGCCGCGTTTGTCGATCTGGCCATGCGACTGAGTGGCAATGAAGGTGCCACCCATGTGGTGGCCTATGTGGTGTCCGGTGTTGGCTTTCTGGGTGCCGGCACCATCATGAAAGAGGGTCTGAATGTGCGCGGCCTGAATACCGCTGCCACCTTGTGGGGTTCAGCCGCCGCCGGGGCGTGTGCCGGGGCTGGCTTGCTGGATGCGGCATTGCTGGACGCCCTCTTCGTACTGGCCGCCAACACGCTGCTGCGCCCGGTGGTGAACTCGATCAACCGCACGCCGCTGGATGATGAACACAGTGAAGTGACCTATCAGTTGTGCGTGATCAGCGACGAGGAACAACAGAAGCTGGCCTTCTCCATGATTGATGAGCTGCTGGAACAAGCCCAGTACCCGCTGGGGGATGTGAATGTAGAGCCGTTTGGGGACGATGATGTGGAAATCACCGCCACCCTGCTGTCGACATCGGCCGACTCCGAAGTGCTGGAACAGATTGCCGCCCAATTGGCAGCCAAGCCCTATATCAAGCAGGCCTACTGGAATCAGAGCATTACCGAATAAGCACTGCACACAGTTTCATCAAAAAAAATCCCGCCGGTGTGGCGGGATTTTTTTAATCTGTCGCGCTTCAGGCCACCGCCGTCATGCGCAAGTTCAAGGCAAATCGCTCCAGGGCGGCAATGCCGGATTGTTCGGCCCGGACACACCAGTCCTGTAATTCATGCAGCAATTGCTCCCGCGTGAGCGAGGAACGCTCCCACAGGCGGCACAGTTCCTGGCGCATGGAATAAATGGTGGCCAGGGTGGGGCTGTGCTGCAAGACAAGCGCCAGTTGCTGCTTGTCGCACTCCGGCATGTCCTTGGCATCCTGCTTCAGCCAGATCTTCATCTTGCGGGCCAGATCGTCCATCTCCGGCAGGCTCACCTTTTCCAGCTCGCCGCGATACACCTCTTTCAGCTCACGTGCATAACGGGCGGCAATGGCGTAGCGATTGGCAATGATGGCTTGCAGATGTTCCAGGTCCAGCTGTGGTCGGCTGGCATCCTGTGCCAAGCGCGGTGCCACACGCCGTACCTTGGCCAGATGCAGGATTTCCAGAATGCGGATGTACATCCAGCCGATATCGAACTCGTACCACTTGTAAGACAGCTTGGCCGAAGTGCCAAAAGTGTGATGGTTGTTATGCAGTTCTTCACCACCAACAATGATGCCCCAGGGAAAGATATTGGTGGAGGCATCTTCGTTCTCGAAATTGCGATAACCCCACCAGTGGCCCAGGCCATTGATGACACCGGCTGCCCAGAACGGAATCCACACCATCTGCACCGCCCAGATCGACAGCCCGGCCGGGCCGAACAAGAGCAGATCAATGCCCAGCATCAGGAGAATGCCCTTGGCGAAATGCGGTGTATACAGCCGATGTTCGATCCAGTCATCCGGTGTGCCGTGACCAAACTTGTCCATGATGGACTGGTCCTTGCAGGCCGCGCGATACAGCTCCACGCCTTCCCACAATACTTTGTTGATGCCAAGAATCTGCGGGCTGTGCGGGTCTTCAGCCGTTTCGCATTTGGCATGGTGCTTGCGATGGATGGCGGCCCACTGCTTGGTGACCATGCCGGTGGTCAACCACAGCCAGAAACGGAAAAAATGGCTGGCCAGCGGATGCAGGTCCAGCGCACGGTGTGCCTGATGGCGGTGCAGGAAAATGGTGACCGACGCAATGGTGATATGCGTCAGGATCAGTGCTGCGACGATGTATCCCCACCATGGGAGATCCAGCAAACCGTTAAGCCAATGCATGTATACGGGCAACCTTGAACGAAATTTTGGGCAATCCTCCATTTTAACCAATTGATCCGGCAGTGTCAGACTGTTTTCTACGGTTCGACTTGTGGCGCGCATGGTGTACCATAGGGCCTCAATCCACACACCCTTCAGAAAAACGCTTGTGTTGCCAAAACGACGTCTGATTATTGCGGGAGCCACTCTGGGTGGCCTGTTGGTGTTCAACGGTGCGGCGGCCTTCTGGGCTGGCATGAAAGCCG
>JAFANL010000237.1 GCA_019232735.1 Aquitalea sp.
GAAGCCCCGGCAGCGGTATTGCGCAAACCGGTGCGGGTGGAAACGCTGTTTCCGCAGATGCGCGAGCTACTGACCCAGACCAGCCCGACAGCACGGGCCAGCATGGCGCCAGCGCAAATCCCTCTGCCGGCCACGCGCACTCCGGACGTAGCGGCGGCGACACCGACCGGCACAGTCAGTGCCGCGGCGGCCTATATGGCCAGCGTGGCGCCCAATCTGGAGCAGCTCACCACCCAGTCACAACAAGCCCATCGGGCCGTGGAAGCCGCCCGGCAGCGACAGCTGACGCCAACGCCAGCCTCGGACCTGCCGCAGCTGATGGATCTGCCCGACGCGGAAGAAGCAGTACCAGCAGCAGAAGCAACGCAGCGCAGCACACCGCCTGTCGGGCAGCCCAAGCCCGCCAGTACCGACACCAACCCGGATGGCGGCAAAATCAGCTTTGAGCGCTTCGACCCGCATGCCGGCCTGTTCGGCATGGTGGCACGCCTGTTGCGGCAACGCAGTGCTGCCGTCATCCGGGTCCGTGAAATCGCGGTCATGGTCTTGCTGCCGGCACAGGACAAGGCCTTGCTGCTGCAGCCGCTGGACAGTCTGCAGGCGCTGTGCAGCGTTCCCAGCCACGAAGTGGACCAGCAGCCCTATGCCAGCAAGCAACTGCCCCTTGCCGTGCAGGAGATCCGCCCGCAGCCCCTGGTCTGGCAATTGGCGGTATGGACCAGCCGGGGCCGGCTGATGCGCGGCATCGCCCCTGATACCCCGCTGCGCCTGCGTTACTGGCCCAACCTGACCCGGCTGGCCCCGATCCCGGAGGCCATGCGCATCACCGCCTTTCTCACGCGCACGCCGGTCAATCTCAAGCTGATTACCCGCTTGCTGAAAGTGCCGCCGGAACATCTGTTCAACTATCTGGCCGCAGCTTACGGCATCGGCATTCTGGATATTCCGCAGCGCAATGGCAGCCTGTCGGTCATCAGTACGGAACCGATACGCCCAGGCGTCAGCAAGGCAGACACCAGCAACCATACCGTGGCCAGCGCGCCCGCCACCACGCCAGCCAAGCCGGCAGCGGCCAATAGCGGCCTGCTGTCCCGTCTGCTGAAAAAGGTCATCGGCCTGTAAACCAGGAAAACGGAAAACCATGCGAGCTTACGATAACAAGATCATCTTTGCCGGACCGGTGGGTGCCGGCAAGACCACCGCCATCGGAGCCATCAGCGATATCGCCCCGGTCACCACCGATGCCCGCGCCTCCGACATGACGCTCAACCGCAAGGAAACCACCACGGTGGCGCTGGACTACGGTGTGCTGATGCTGGATGAAACCACCAAGGTGCATTTGTACGGCACGCCGGGACAGGAGCGCTTCGATTTCATGTGGGACATCCTCAGCCACGGTGGTATCGGGCTGATCCTGCTGCTGGACAATACCCGCGCCAATCCCATCAAGGATCTGCAGTTCTTCCTCAATGCCTTCAAGGATCTGCTCAAGCAGGCACCGCTGGTGATCGGCGTGACCAAGACCGATCTGCGCGCCAGCCCCAGCATCGAAACCTATGCCGCCCTGCTGGAGAAATTCGACATGCGGCCACCGATTTTCGAAATTGACGCCCGCTCCCGGGAAGACGTGAAGAAGCTGGTACTGGCCTTGCTGTTTTCCATCGACCCCGGGCTGGAAAGCTGACCATGTCCGACACTCTTTCACTCAAGGATGCGCTCTATCCCATTGCCAGCCCGGCCGGAGCCTATTACGCGGTGTCCAGCCCGGAACAGGACGCCGCGCGCATTCTGCTGACCCAGATTCTGCGCCTGGGGCATTCCGTGCCCTTGACCACGGCCCTGCTGGAAGAATGGAGCGGCCATGATCTGGACAAGGGCCTGGAGACACTGTATCGCCTGCAACGGCTGGATTTTGTCCACGGTACCGAACAGCCACGCCCGCCACTGGCGCTGAATCTGGAAACCCAGCTGCCCAGCCTGCTGGCCAGGCTGTCCGACAGTGGCCGCGCCCTGCTGGCCGACGATAACGGCCTGTATTATGCAACCGCCGGTTTCCACCACGAGTCGGCCGAGGAAATTGCCGCGCTGGCCGGCGACATCATTTCGCTGAATCGTCGCCATGCGCTGCTGCTGAAGAACAATCTCAACATCAGCAATCTGGCCTGGTCGGTCAGCAATCCGGCCGGACAAAGCGAACTGGGCTTTTATCCCCTGCATGTGGGTCAGCAGTCATTCGTGCTGGTAATAGGCGGCAGCCCCCGCCTGCAAGACGAACATTTTGTGACGCTGATCGAGCTGCTCAGTCGCCGTTACGCCTGAAAACAAATGGCAGCCCGCAATGCGAGCCAAGAATACCACTGGAGAAAACCATGCGTGAACAGATGCTCAAGTCCATCCTGAGTGACCTTAACGGTGCATCGGCCGATATCGAAGCCTCGGCCATCATCTCGTCAGACGGGCTGACCATGGCCGCCCTGCTGCCGCAGGATGTGGACGAAGACCGGGTGGGGGCCATGGCGGCCGCCATGCTGTCGCTGGGCGAGCGCACCGCCAAGGAGCTGGCCCGTGGCGAGCTGGAACAGGTGATGGTGAAAGGCGATAACGGCTATATCCTGATGAGCTATGCCGGCAAGGATGCAGTCCTCACCGTGATTGCCCGCCGCGAAGCCAAGCTGGGGCTGATTTTCCTCGACGCCAAGCGCGCCGCGCGCAATATCGCCGAAATCCTGTAAGGGCAACGGGCATCCAGCCCGCACCCCACCGGCTGGCGAGGACGAGCATGGTCGCCCTCGCCGCGCCACCCGCACCATTCTCTAGCCGGGCATGCACCAGCAGCAGCGCCACCGTTTCATTCCGGTGCACAGCCGCCCGCCACGGGCTATGCTTGTTGATCAGGCAGCATGCATGGCAGTACCGATCCGGCCACCCACTTCTCCCACGCCCGCCCCGCCATGCTTGCCCGCCAGGGGCCAGGACCGCCACTTGTCGCCTCTCCGCCCCACCGCACGCCATGACAGCAGCCTTGGGCACGCTTATTGCCTTGTGCTCTGCATAAGCCACTTCGGGGGAATGCGCGATGCACCAGATCACACCGCTTGACCACACCCACTATGACGAAATGCTGGCTGGCGGACAGAACATCCGCCCTTCCTACCAGCGTTTCGCCAGCTGGCTTGACCAGGCCCTGCCGGCCTGGCTGCACCACAAGCAGGCCGAAGCCGACACCCTGTTTCGCAAGATCGGCATCACCTTTGCCGTCTATGGCGACGAAAGCGGATCGGAACGGCTGATTCCCTTCGACACCATCCCGCGCATCATCTCCGCCACGGAATGGAAAACGCTGGAGGCCGGCTGCATCCAGCGCGTCACCGCGCTCAACCGCTTTCTGCACGATATCTACCACGGGCAGGACATCCTCAAGGCCGGCATCATCCCGCCGGAGCAGATCCTCACCAATGCCGGCTACCAGCTGGCCATGCAGGGCATAGACCTGCCGCGCCAGGTGTACGCCCACATTGCCGGGGTGGACATCATCCGCCACAACGACGGCGGCTTTTACGTGCTGGAAGACAATCTGCGCACCCCTTCCGGTGTCAGCTACATGCTGGAAAATCGCAAGATGATGATGCGCTTGTTTCCCGAGCTGTTTGCCAGCCACGACATCACTCCGGTGGAGCACTACCCCGACCTGCTGCTGGACACGCTGCGCAGCGTCGCCCCGGCCGAGGTGGACAAGCCCACCGTGGTGGTGCTGACACCCGGCCAGTACAACAGCGCCTATTTCGAGCATGCCTTCCTGGCCAGCCAGATGGGGGTGGAGCTGGTGGAAGGCCAGGACCTGTTCGTCAAGAACGGCCATGTCTACATGCGCACCACGGCCGGCCCGCAGCGGGTAGACGTCATCTACCGCCGCATCGATGATGCCTTCCTCGACCCGCTGGCCTTCCATGCCGGTTCCATGCTGGGCGTGCCGGGGCTGATGTCGGTCTACCGCGAAGGGCGCGTCACGGTGTGCAATGCCGTCGGTACCGGGGTGGCGGACGACAAGTCCATCTATCCCTATGTGCCGGACATGATCCGCTTCTATCTGGGCGAGGAGCCCATCCTGCACAACGTCCCGACCTGGCAGCTGCGCAAGCCGGAAGACCTGGCCTATGTACTGGACCATCTGCCGGAGCTGGTGGTGAAGGAGGTTCACGGTGCCGGCGGCTACGGCATGCTGGTCGGCCCCGCCGCCAGCCAGACCGAGATCGAAGCCTATCGCCTGCGCATTCTGGCCGACCCGGCCAACTTCATCGCCCAGCCGACCTTGTCGCTCTCCACCTGCCCCACCTTTGTCGATGCCGGCATTGCGCCGCGCCACATCGACTTGCGGCCCTTTGTACTATCCGGCAAGAAAGTGCAGCTGGTGGCCGGCGGCCTCACCCGCGTCGCCCTGCGCGAAGGCTCGCTGGTGGTCAATTCCTCACAGGGCGGCGGCACCAAGGACACCTGGATTCTGAAGGAGGACATCACATGCTGAGCCGAATGGCAGGGTGCCTGTACTGGATGGCACGCAATATGGAACGGGCGGAAAACACCGCGCGCTTGCTGGATGTCAGCCTGCAGATGTCGCTGCTGCATGCCACGTCGCAGGATGATTTGCTGGTGCCGCTGGACGTGACCGGCAGCACGACGGACTTTCTGCGTCACCACCACACACCCACCCCGCAAGCGGTACTGCACTACCTCGCCCTGGACAGCGAAAACCCGGGCAGCATTTACAACTGCATGCGCAATGCGCGGGAAAACGCCCATGTGGTGCGGGTCAAGATCACCGCCGAGATGTGGGAGCAGGTAAACGGCACCTGGCTGGAAATGCGCGAATGGCAACGGCGCGGACTGGATACCGGCAGCGCCTCCAGTTTTCTGGAGTGGGTGCGTGAACGCTCGCACCTGTTCCGTGGCGCTGGCTACGGCACCATGCTGCGCAATGACACCTTCCATTTTTCCCGGCTGGGCACTTTTATCGAACGCGCCGACAACACCGCGCGCATCCTGAATGTGAAAACCAAGCAGATCAGCGACAACGAGCCGGTCGCCGAAAACATTCTCGACTACTACCAGTGGGCCGCCCTGTTGCGCTCGGTGTCCGGCTTCGAGGCCTATCGCGACATCTACCGCGACAGCATCACTCCGGAACAGGTGGCCGAGCTGCTGATCCTGCGTCAGGACATGCCGCGCAGCCTGCGCGCCTGCTTTGGTGAAATCAACAAGGTCCTGGCGCGCATCGAGGGCCAGAGTGGCCGCGCCGCCCGTCGCCTGGCCAGTGAAATCCAGGCCCGCCTGACTTACAGCAGCATCGAGGACATCTTTGCCGATGGCCTGCAGCAAACGCTGGACAGCCTGATCGACGACATCAACCGGCTGGGCAGCACCATTCACCACAGTTATCTGGAAACCGCCTGATCGCGGCCCGATCCAGCAAAGGGAAAGCCATGCGACTCGCCATCAGTCATGAAACGCTGTACCGCTACGACACCCCGGTACGCCACAGCACCCAGTACCTGCGCCTGACCCCGCACGACGGCGATGGCCTGCACATCCTGGACTGGCAGCTGGAACTGCCGGTCGCCGCCCACCGCAGCACCGACAGCTACGGCAATATCCTGCATGTGCTGACGCTGGACTACCCGCACCAGGAAATCCACATCAAGGTGCGTGGCACGGTGGAAACCGACCATAGCGCCCCGGTCAGTGATGATCTGCCACCGCTGTTCTTCCTGCGCCAGACCGAGCTGACCACGCCGGACCAGGCCCTGCGCCAGTTTGCCGCCCGCTACCGCCAGACCAGCCCCAGCCTGGCGCAACTGCAAGCCCTGGTGGAAGGCATACGCGAACACATGCCCTTCCTGCCCGGCGAGACCCAGAGCCACACCCCGGCGGCAGATGCCTTTGCCAAGGGCGCCGGCGTGTGCCAGGACCACACCCATGTCTTCCTCAGCTGCGCCCGCCAGCTGGGCATCCCCGCGCGCTATGTCAGCGGCTATGTCTACTCACCGGCACATGCCGCCGATCATGTGTCCAGCCATGCCTGGGCCGAGGCCTGGGTGGACGGGGCCTGGCACAGCTTTGATGTGGCCAATGCGGTGGCCGCCAACGAACACCATCTGAAGCTGGCCATCGGCATGGATTATCTGGATGCCTGCCCGGTGCGTGGCGTGCGTTTTGGCGGTGGCACGGAAAACATGAGCGCCCAGGCACGCGTCTGGCTGGACGGCCAGTAACAAGCTGGCTAGATTGGCTTAACTCCACTTTTCAAGTAGCTGCATCATGACTTATTGCGTTGCCATGAATCTTGCGTCCGGCATGCTGTTTGCCTCGGACTCCCGCACCAATGCCGGGGTGGATCACGTGTCCACCTTCCGCAAGATGCAATGCTTTCAGCAGCCCGGCGAGCGCTTGCTGGTGCTGCTGTCGGCAGGCAATCTGGCCACCACGCAAAGTGTGGTCAGCCTGTTGCGCCAGCGCGCCAGCAATGCAGCGGATGGCAACCATATTCTCACCGTACCCTCCATGTATGACGCCGCCTGTCTGGTGGGCGAAACCCTGCGCGAAATCGCCCACCGCGACGGCCCGGCACTGAGTCAGTCCAATATCGAAGTGGGCTGTTCCTTCCTGCTGGGCGGACAGATCCGTGGCGAAGCACCACGGCTGTTCAATATCTACCCGCAGGGCAACTTCATCGAAGCCACCCAGGACACGCCCTACTTCCAGATCGGCGAAGCCAAGTACGGCAAGCCCATCATCGACCGGGTCATCAACTACCACACCGCAGTGGAGGACGCCGCCAAGTGCGCGCTGATCAGTTTCGACTCCACCATGAAGAGCAATCTGTCGGTCGGCCTGCCCATCGACATGCTGATGTATGACAAGGACGACTTCGGTCCCGGCATCCACCAGCGCATTACCGAGCACGACGCCTACTTCCAGCAACTGCATACCGGCTGGGGCCAGGCGCTGCGCGAAGCCTTCGCCGCCCTGCCGCCCATGCGCTGGAAAGAGTGAAAGAATGCTTCAGGCGCGGCCCTGACTAGCGATAATTCGGCGATAATGCAGCGTTGCCACTGAAAGATGCTCCGATGAAACACACCCCGCTGACCGAGGCCGACTACCAACGCCTGTCTGCCACCCTGCAACGCTTCGCCAGCCTGCAGTGCATGAATCTGGAAAAGCTGGACGGTTTTTTCACCGCCCTGCTCAGCGGGCCGGAAGCCATCCGCCCTACCGAATGCCTGCCGCTGATCCTGGGCGAAGCCTTTGATGATGAACAGGCCTTCCGCAGCGAAAAGGATCTGGAAAAGTTTGTGTCCCTGCTGATGGGCCACTGGCTGGACATTGCCCATACCCTGCAGCAGGGGGAAGAATTCCAGCCCTGGCTGGAGGCCGATGCGCAGGGCGTGGCGCATGGCAATGACTGGGCCGAAGGCTTTGTCGAAGGCATGCAGTTGCAGCAGGACGACTGGAATCTGCTGTTTGACGATGCCGAACACGCCGGCGCACTGGAAGCCATCATGGCACTGGCCTTCGAACGCCACCCCGATCCGGAAATGCGCCCCTACATCGACAACAGTGACAGCACGCAGCGCGAGCAATGGCTGGCCGCGATCTCCCCGGCCGTGCAGGAAATCTACCTGTTCTTTGCCACCATCCGCGCCGCCATGGAAGCAGAGCTGGCACAGGACGAAGCCGACCGGCAGCTGCACTAAACCTTCCCGCCACGGCAGCGAGCATCTGGCGCGCTGCCGCCAGCAGCCCCTTTCCTCAGCCCATTCCGTCCGGGCAGATCCTGCAAGCTGGCCAGGTTTGCAGTAGACTCAGACCAAAGATGCTGCTCATACCATCACGCTGGCCAGATGCCCTGTGGCCGAATGCCGGATATTGCTGCCATGTTCTTGCCCTTCTTATCCAGACTGCTGCTCTTGCTCGCCCTGAGTTCAAGCTGGGCCAGCATGGCCTTCGCCCGCGACTTCAGCAACTGGTGCCAGCTGAAGCCCGATCCGGCCACGGCGGGAGGCCTGCTGCAAAGAAGCGAGCGCCAGCTGGACACGCCACCCAATCCGCTGCCCCGCATTCACACCGAAGGTACCCTGCCCCATCAAGGCATCTTTGACCAAAGCGTCAAGGCCAAGCAGGACTGGCAACGTATGCGCGATTTTGCCCTGGCTTGGTATTACAGCTCGGATCGCCGCTATCTGGATGCATTGGCACATTATCTGGATGCCTGGACTGAAATCTACCAACTGTCCTTCAACCCCATCGATGAAACCGATCTTGACGCCCTGATAGACAGCTACGCCATCAGCAGCCGCAGCTTGCCTGCCGCCACCCGCGAACAAAGCATCCTGTTCCTGCGCCATATGGTGACCGGCTATATCCAGCAGATACGCCAAGCCAGGAAGCCGCTGCGTGCCACCTTCATCAATAACTGGAACAGCCATCGCATCAAGCTGATCACCCTGGGTGCGGTGGCATTGCAGGATGCCACCCTGTTCAGGACCGCCAGCGAACTTTACCTGGAGCAGATAGGCAACAATATCGACAGCCAGGGCCAGACCTGGGACTTTGTCGAAAGGGATGCGCTGCACTATGTCACCTACGATCTGGAACCGCTGACCCGCGCCGCCATTGCCGCCAGACAGGCCGGGGAAGACTGGCTGCCACGCAAGGGACGACAGGGCGGCAGCCTGGCGATGGCACTGGCGTGGTTGCAGCCCTATGCCGAAAAGCGGCTGGAACATCAGGAATTTGTCCACTCGCAAGTCCAGTTCGACATGGTACGGCGCGATGCCGGCCTGCCCGGCTATGCCGGCAACTGGCAGGTGGCCACCAGTCGCAACCTGTTTGCACTGGCGTCCAGACTGGACCCGCGCTGGCGTCAGCTCAACGTGAGCAGCGGCCATGCGCCGGACTGGATTTTGCTGTGCTGGCCCTGAGCAGGTGCATGCCTCATGACATGTCATCAAATTGATATATTTTCATGGTAAAAAAACCGGCATTGATTGTCCCGCCATGAGTATCCCCACAATGAATCCGATTGAAGCTCTGCTGTTTGCCATCATCCAGGGCATTAGCGAACTGTTTCCCATCAGCAGCCTTGGCCACGGCATCCTGATTCCTGACTGGCTGCACTGGTCGCTGAACCGCACCCACCCCGATTTCCTGCCCTTCATGGTAATGCTGCATCTGGGCAGCGCCGCAGCCCTGTTGCTGTATTTTCACCGTGACTGGACGCAATTGATCAGCGGCTGGCTGCGTGCCCGTGGCCGCGCCAGCAATGCCGATGCCCGCCTGCTGTGGCTGTTGATTGCCGGCACCATCCCTGCCGGCCTGCTGGGTCTGCTGCTGGAAAAACAATTGCGCGTGCTGTTCAGTAGCGCCACCGCCGTGCTGGTGTTCCTGGCCATCAATGGTCTGCTGCTGCTGTGGGGCGAACGCCTGGGCCAGCGCAAGGCACACAAGAAT